>JBAVQT010000350.1:0-2512 GCA_049694295.1 Candidatus Acidiferrales bacterium | reverse complement strand
TGAACTGATGGTCGCCTGGCAATTCGACCATCCCTTCCTGCAGCTGCGAATTGGCGGCGACGCCCGCAGGATCGAGGACATCTGGCAAATCTTTTTTAAGGCGCTTGCTGGCGCGATCCAACTGCTAAATTCGACGCACGAAACCTTGGGTCGTCGCTTTTGTGTTCCGCACCAGCAGCAACACCAGAACCATTCCAATCAGAGGCGCTAGTCCAGCCACAATCATGATGGGATCGAAAGCGTGCGTCGTGCTTGCGAGCCGAGCATCCGAAAAATGGCCAATGAGCTCGAATGCCACGATCGTGCCGATCGCCGCACCACTGCCGCCAAGTCCGCTAACCGAAGCGACCGCATCGGGGTAGTACAGATCAGCAGGAAGGACGTTTGCAATCGTGCTGAAGGAAGCGTACGAAAAAGTCGCCGCGGCGAATAGCAGCGAGAGCATGTAAAGGTTCGTGGTCCACACGGTGGGGATGAGCAGCGTGGTTCCAATTCCTCCAAACACAACCAGCGCCTTGCGAGCGGCGCCAAGGCTCCAACCTCGGCCGATTAAATATCCGGATGCGATTCCTCCGAAGAAATTTCCAGCGTCCGCTGCAAGGAAGGGAATCCAGATGGCAATGAGGCCGCCTCGCAGGTTGATTCCCTTGGCAACGAGATAGATCGGAAACCAGTCCGTGATGAAAAAAAACACCGGATCGGTGAAGGTCCTCGCGACGATCGCTCCCCAGGTTTGCGGAAGCTGCAGAAGCTTGCCCCATGCAATCCGGCCTTGCGGAGACTGCTCGGATGAGCGATCGTCTGCGCCTGCGTTGATCAGTTCCCATTCCGCTTGTCCGAGTCGCGGATGGTCCTTGGGGGCATGGTAGAAGCGCCGCCAAAGAACGAGCCAGAAGAAACCCAGGACTCCGGGAATGACGAATGCCGGGCGCCATCCCCAGCGGAAGTAAATGGGGAGGACCAAGAAAGGTGCAACGGCTCCGCCGATAGAAGATCCGCTGTCAAAGAAAGCGGTCGCTAGCGCGCGCTCGCGCTCGGGGAACCATTCGGAGACCGCTTTCGCCGCAGCCGGCCAGTTCGCGGACTCCCCCGCGCCGACCAGAAAGCGACAAAATCCGAAGGTGGTCAAGCCGGTCGCGAGTCCCGTCGCCATCGAAACTACGGAGTACCAGGCGACGGTCAGAGATAAGCCCCGTCGGGTGCCGACGCGATCCATCATCCTCCCTAGGACCGTTTGCCCAATTAAATACGCGATTCGAAATGCGATCACGATATTGGCGTAATCGGTGTTGCTACAGCGGTATTCCGTCTTCAGGAAGGGAGCCAGCAAAGAGAGGGTTTGACGATCGATGTAGTTGATCATCGTCGAAAGAAAGAGCAGTCCCGCTATCCACCAACGTAAGTAAGGGATGGTGCGCGAAGGGGCGAGTTTCCTGATTGGCGTGGACATGGATTTCGAGGCGCTGGATTAGATTTAAGGGCCGATTTCTGCGCGGCCTTCCTTCTGCAACCGGGCCTGGATAGCAGGGCTCAATTGGGACGCAGAATTCCAATCCAAATAAACGGTTGCGTTTGGGTGGCGCCGGATAATCGAGGCAGGCGCCATGGGTCTCACACTGCCCTCGAAGCAATCCTTGATTGCTTGGGCCTTGCGTGCGTCCGGAACTACGGCCAGGAGTTCCTTCGCTTTCAGTATTTGCTGCGCTGACATCGAAAGGGCGCGAGTGGGCACTTGGCTGATGTCGGAAAACCAAGCTTCTCCAACCTGTTGTTTCCTGCAAGCCTCGTCGAGATTCACGACGATGTATGGCACCTGAGTTTCGAAATCCGCGGGCGGATCATTGAAGGCGATGTGGCCGTTTTCGCCGATGCCCAGAAAGGCGATGTCAATGGGAGCGGAGGTTAACGCCTCCCCTGCTTTTCGTGCTGCCTCGGCCAGGTCGGTGGCGTCGCCCTCCAGCAGGTGGTACTTGAGAATCCCGGTTTTCCTCACCAACTGGTCCAGCAGCATGGCGCGAAAACTTCCGGGGTGCGAAAGCGGCAACCCCGCGTACTCGTCCAAGTGGAAAGCTTCCACCTTTTGCCAGTCAATTCCCGGCGCCGAGGTTAAGGACGCCAGGAACTCGCGTTGCGAGGCTGCCGTGGCGGCGATGATGCGCGCCTGGCCGTGGTTCGCTATCGCTCGACGAATCGCCTCTGCCGCCTGCGCCGCCGCGGCGTGGCCCAATGAATCTTTATCGCTGTAAACACGAATGAGCATGACAGGTGGTGCTCCCCCCTACGCTTGCGAGCCGATTTGCGCTCGGTGCTTGTGAACTAATACGGCAAGCGATTTGGCGGCCTCGGCGATCTGGTGCGGCTCTTTTCCGCGAAGAGCGGCGAGGTTGGCAAGCTTCGCGAGCAAGCACCCTCCGCACCTCATTGTGCCTTCAGGTCTCCTGCTGATGCAGCCCGGCTGCCCTGCAATTGTTAAAAAGGCAAATTACTTTGCGGCGATTCTTGCGTGTAAGAC
>JBAVQT010000349.1:0-18004 GCA_049694295.1 Candidatus Acidiferrales bacterium | reverse complement strand
GGATTCACGAGAACGGTGCGGTCGCCATTGTCCCAGGTGAGACGCAACAAGCCAGTCTGTCCGGCTCGATATTTTTCGAGGCCAAGGCTGAGTTGCGCGACGGAAGCGCCGGCGCGGCGCGCGATGGCGTCGAAGATGTCGCCCGTGGCGGAAAGGCCAGCTTCGATTCCGGTGAAGGCGGGATTCACGCTGCCGCGAACCACGCCGCAGACGCCGGGGACGAGCCTGGTGTCACGGGAAATGCCGATGATGCAGGTGGACGTGCCGACGACATTGACGATGTCTTTTTCCTGCGCGCCGGCGCCGATGGCGTCCCAATGCGCGTCGAACGCGCCCACGGGGATGGGAATTCCCGGGCGCAGGCCGAGCTTTTCGGCCCACGCGGCGCTCAACGTGCCGGCGATCTTGTCGGAAGTTTCATAGCTGCCACTCAGTTTGGCGCGGACTCCGGCGAGAAGCGGATCGACCGAGGTCAGGAATTTCTCGGAGGGCAATCCGCCGAGGCTGGGATGCCACAGCCATTTGTGTCCCATGGCGCATACGCTGCGTTTGGCTTGCGCAGGATCGGTAACGCCGCAGAGCGTGGCCGCAACCATGTCGCAATGTTCGAAGGCGCTGGCCAGGCGGCCGCGCTTTTCTGGATTGTGGCGCAGCCAATGCAACAGCTTGGAAAATCCCCACTCGGAGGAATAGACGCCGCCGCACCATTCGATTGCTTCGAGACCTTCGCGATGCGCGGCTTCGGTGATTTCGGCGGCTTCGGCTTTGGCGCGGTGATCGCACCAGAGGTAGTAGTCGTCGAGGGGCTCCATATTGGCGCCGACGGGGACAACGGTGGAACCGGTGGTGTCGAGCGCAATGGCTGCGACGCGGTCGCCGGGGATTTGCGCGAGCCGCACGGCTTCGCGAGTGGCCTCGGCGAGGGCGCGCATGTGGTCATCGTGCGATTGCGTGGCGAATTCGGGATCTTCGCGGCGGCGATGAACGGGATACTCGCTAATGGCGGAGGCAAGCGTGCCGCGCTCGCTATCCACAATCGAGACGCGCACGCTTAAGGTTCCGAAATCAACTCCCGCGACGACAGCCATGAAAGTAAGGTCCTCGTCTTCAGCTAATTGTCGTGCCAGTGCATCTGCCAGCCGAGGTAGCGCGTGGCAGCTTCGTGGACGGCGCCTGCGACACTCGAAAGATTAGCGGCCACGTGATGCTCGAAACCGTTTTCGCAGATATAGCGCAGCAGCTTTTGCATCTTGGGGATTTCCACGACGCCGGCGCCGCCGAAAGTTTCGAGTGGATCGTCGGTGAAACGGCCGGAGCCCACATAACCGCGGACGTGGCCGGCGCGATCATCGGTGGAAAATCGCGCGAAAGACATGGGGCTGGGCTTCACGACACCCACGCAAGTGCCGTAAGTGTTTTCGATTCCCACGGTGCCGGCGATGATGGCTTGATAGTCCATCTTGGTGCTCTTGAAGAAGTGCTTAGGCAAGTTACTGCAGTGGAAGCAGACGGCTTTGTCGGGATTATCGCCGTAGTTGTTGTTCCAATCGAGGAGCGCGCTAGGCGATTCCGAGGCCAACTGGAGCGCGTGCATGGCCAGCACGCCGCAGATATCCACTTCGCAAGCCGAGGACATCAGGCCTTCGCTCATCATGCTCATGATGGTGCAGGGAACGACGCCGAGATTTTCTTCGATGGAAGTCCAGCACTGGATGGCGCTGATGGCGACTTCGGTCTGCTTCATCCAGTCGTCAATGACGGCGCCTAGCTTGGCCATTTTGAGGAGAGCTTCCTGGGGCACGTCGTTGACGGTGACGTATTTGAGGATGGCGGCGAGCTTGGCCTGCACGGCTTCGTCATTATCCTTGCGGCGGCCGATGCGGCCGATGACTTCGGAAAGATCGAGAGTTTCGACGGAGATTCCGGAGGCTTCGAGAATTTTTTCGCTGTAGCGAACGGTGTTGAAGGCCGCGGGACGCGCGCCGATGCTGCCGATGCGCAGATTGCGCAGGCCGCGAACCACGCGACAGACCGCGGCAAACCATTCGAGATCTTTTTTGAATTCGGGGGATTGGGGTTCGACGGTGTGGCGAGTGGTGAGCGAGTAGGGGATGCCGTATTGCATGAGATTGTTGCAGGCCGACATTTTTCCGCAGAAACTGTCGCGGCGATGAGCGATGGTCATCTTCGAAGGAGTATCGGGCGTGGCCTGAACGAGAACGGGGACGCGGAGGCCGGCAAGGCGCAGGGTGTCTGCAATGGCGCGCTCGTCGCCGAAATTGGGGAGGGTGACGATGACGCCGTCAAGACGGTCTGCGGCAGCGCGGAATTTCGCGGCGCAGCGCTTGGCCTCTTCATAGGACTCCACCGCGCCGTAGCGCCCCTCGCTGGTATCTAGCGCGACGGACTCAATACCGGCTTCGGCCAGGACCTCGAGCATATCTTTCCGGCCGACCTCCGCCAGGTGGCCCGGAAAGAACCCGCGGTTGCCGACCAAGACTCCCATCGTCATCTTGCGAGAAATTGGCATTGAGTTCATCACCCATCTTTCGAGTTTCGAAATCCGATAGCTGACTGCGTCGAATCTAAAAACAAAAACGAACCAATCACTTCTTTCCGGCGGGCTGACCGTAATAGGCCGCGGTGCCATGCTTGCGAAGAAAATGTTTGTCGTGCAGAACCTGGGGGAGCGGCTGGGAATCGCGCGCCAGATTCACCGTGTAGTAGGCCATCTCGGCGATGGCCTCGAGCGCGGCGGCATTGTGCGCGGCTTTGGCAGGCGTCTCGCCCCAGCAAAATGGGGCATGGCCCCGGACCAACGCCGCGGGAATGGCGACGGGATCGAGACTGCGAAAGAGGCGCGCGATGGCGACACCGGTGAATTTCTCGTATCCCGATTCGATTTCCTCGGAGGTCAGATGATCGGTCACCGGAACCGGCCCGTGGAAATAGTCGGCGTGAGTGGTGCCGAAGCAAGGGATGGGCTGACCGGCTTGGGCCCAGGAGGTGGCAAATGTGGAATGGGTGTGGGCCACGCCGCCGATGGAAGGAAACTCATTGTAGAGCAAGACGTGGGTGGGCAGATCGGAGGAAGGACGCAGCCGGCCTTCGACAATTTTGCCTTCCAGATCGGCGACGACCATGTCTTCCGGCTTGAGCTGGTCGTAAGAAACCCCACTGGGCTTGATGACGACCAGACCGTCGTGGCGGGAAACGCCGCTGGCATTGCCGAAGGTGTAGAGGACCAGGCCGCGACGGACCAATTCGAGGTTGGCGTCAAGCACCTGAGCGCGCAGATCGGGAAGCAGCATGCCGAACCTCATCCAGCCCAAGAGGGCAATTACCAGCAAACGTTTTCTTGAATTAAGCAGGCTACTGAAAGATACGCCTCGCTGTCAATCCCAATCGTCGGCCTGGGACGGCGTTTCAGGAGGATTTCCTGGCCGTGACGCGCTTGGAAGTGTGGGACGCGCCGGCGCGCTGGCTGGCCTGGCGATTGATGCCCGTGGAGTCCCGAAGGACGAGGCTGGTACGGAGAGTATATTCGCTGCCGTCGGGCGAGGGAGTTTTTCGCTGAACTTCGGCGAGCAGGGCGTTAAAGGCCATGCGGGCGAGTTCGATCTGGGACATTTTGACGGTGGTGAGCGGCGGGATCATAAACTGCGCGAGGCGAATGTCATCGAATCCAATGAGCGAGAGGTCGCGCGGAATCTGCACGCCATGCTCGTAGCATGCGTGCATGACGCCGATGGCCGTCATGTCATTGGAGCAGACGATGGCGGTAGGACGCGGCGCGGATTTCCACAATGCGTTGAATGCGGTGATACCACCTTCGGTCTTGTGGTTTCCCTCGATGATAAATTTTGGACCGGCGGGCAACCCGATTTCTTCCATGGCCTGGAGGAAAGCCCGGCGGCGCACCGTGGCCGACCGCAATGCAAGGGGCCCGGAGATGAAGGCGATGCGTTCGTGGCGCAAGGCCGCGAGATGCTGGACCGCCTGGCGAACGCCATGCAGATAATCAATTCGCAGATTGCTGATGCGCGGAAGGGGCGGGCCGACGTCAATGAAAACGAGCGGCACATTGCGCGATTTCAAATCCTCGAGGAGCGCTTCCTCCATGCCGAAAGTCACAATCGCCACGCCGTCGACGCGCCGCTCGATCATTCGACGAACGGAAAGAGCCATGCGTTTGGGATCGTGGACGGTGGAACTGGTGAGGATTTCGTAGTTGTGCTGGACGGCGATGTCTTCAAATTCCTGGACGATCTCCGGGAAAAAAGGGTTGGTGATTTCGGATACGATGAGGCCAAAGGTGCGGCTGCGGCCGGACACCAGGGTGCGCGCCTGGGCGTTGGGATAGTAGCCGAGCTCCTCGATCACCTTCCAAACGCGGCGCGCGAGTTGCGGCGCGACGGTGGGGACGCCGTTCATGGTGCGGGACACGGTAGCGATAGAGACTCTGGCCCGGCGCGCCACTTCATGAATGCTCAAATTCCCCTCCCGGGCAGCCCACTGCCAGATGCTATTAACACGCGGGGCGAGCGGATGCAAGGAGAGCGAGGCGGGAGCGGCAGCCCATCGCCGAGGCACGCTACGGGTAAACCTTTACCCACAAAGATAGAGAAAGTGTGAGGAACTCGGAATGGGTTGTCAACGCGCGGAGCGAATCGCCGGATGGGTGCATGGAGCCGAGAAAAAAGGCTCGCCTCCCACCATGTGGGCCGCGAGCCTTTGTTTGGGGTGGGACAAATTCAGCTAAATGGCCCGATGGCAGCGTGACGCTTAAGGGAGCGCCGCGCAGGATGATGACGAGCCTGAGCAGCGGCCGACCGGCACGAAAAAAGGACGACGTGCGGGCCCGAACTCCTCGCGCGCGAAGCGGCCACTGGTAAACGTTTACTTGTTATTATGTTTTTACAGCGGTGGGGGCCAGGTCTCAAGAGAAACAAGAAAACATCCTAGGCTCCGCGAGTGCCACTGCGCCCCGGCAAAAACCGAAAACAATAAAACCCACCCACCAGGGCGAGCAGCGCGCCCCACCAGATATTGGCGTGGAGGTTAAAGAGCACGACCTGGTGCGCGGGCGGGTGGGAATATTCGTAGATGCCGGTGCCCAGGATCAGCAGCCCGTTCACGAGGAGCGAAATACCAATGAAGAACCAGATGGAAATCGAATCGTCAGAGCGCATCGGCCTCACCAGAATAGCAAATTAATTCCGACAAACACCACACTGACCACCACGGCCCAGAAAAGCGGGCGATGCAAGAGCGGGACGTGGCCTTCGCTGGGAATTTCGGTAAATCCGTATACCAAGCCGACGAGTTCGGAATCGGGCTTAGGCTTGGTCAACAGGCTGACTACCACGGTGACAAGGACGCAGATGATCCACGACCACAGGGCGCGGTACATATTTTCCGCCATGTCTTTGGCGTCAATCGAGAGCGCCACGTAGGCAAGCGCCGAAGGATCGAGCTTGACCCACAGCCACATGCCGACGGAAGAAACCGTGCCGGCGAGCAATCCCCAGAATCCGCCGGCGGGAGTGCATCGTTTCCAGAGCATGCCCAGAATCACGGTGCCGAAAAGCGGCGCGATGAAGAAACTGAAGAGAGCCTGGACGTAATCCATGATGCTCAAGAAGTGCATGACGAGATAGGCCGTGCCGATGCTGATGAGCACGCCGAGGATGGTGCACCAGCGGCCCATGGTGACGTATTGGGCGTCGGTGCCATTCTTCTTAATCAGCGCACGGTAGATATCGTAGGTCCAAACGGTGGAGAAAGCGCTGACGTTGCCGGCCATGCCGGACATAAAACCTGCGATCAGCGCCGTAATTCCGAGACCGAGAAGACCGGGGCCGCAATAGCGGGCCAGCATCAAGGGCAACACTTCGTTGTAGCTGTGTCCGCCGGTGGCGACCGCGGCGGCTTCGCCGGTCAACTTGATGGGGAGCAGCGCGAGGCCCAGCAAGCCGGGAAGAATGACGATAAAGGGCACGAACATCTTGAAGGCCGCGCCGATGATGGGAGCGAGTTTCGCGGAGCGAAGATCCTTGGCGGCCAGCACGCGTTGCACGACGAGAAAGTCGGTGGTCCAATAGCCGAATGAAATGACGAAGCCCAATCCAAAGACGATACCCGTCCAATGAATGCCCATGGGATTGTCACTGAACGAACCGAGCGTGCTCCATAGGTGGGTGTATTCGGCGGAAGCGTTGGTGGTGATCTGCGCTTTCAACTGGACCCAGCCGCCGGCTTCGCGGAGTCCAAGGATCGGAATCAGAAGCGCGCCGGCCCAGATCAAAACGAATTGAAGCACTTCGTTAAAGATGGCGGAGCGCAAACCACCGAGCGCAACGTAGACGGCCACGGTGATGGATGAGACCCAGATGCTGAAATGGATATCCCAGCCGAGCACAACTTTCATGACGATGGCCATGGCGTACATGTTGATGCCGCTCATGAGGACGGTCATCACCGCGAAGGAGACCGCGGCAAGCACGCGGCTGGGTTCGCCGAAGCGGAGCTTGAGATAGCCGGGAACGGAGTGCGTCTTGGAGATGTAATAAAACGGCATCATCACCAGGGCGAGAAACAGCATGGCGGGAATGGCGCCGATCCAATACCAGTGCGCCGCAAGAATGCCGTACTGATAGGAAGCGGCGGCCCAGCCCATCAACTCGAGGGAGCCGAGATTGGCGGAGAGAAAGCTCAGGCCGGCAATCCAGGCGGTCATCTCGCGGCCAGCGAGGAAAAAATCCTCGCCGGTGTTGGCTCGGCGTTGCAAATAGAAGCCGATCGCCAGCACCAGCACGAAATAAAAGGCGATGATGACGACATCGACCGGCGCGAGCCGCACCAACTGGCGATGCGCAGGCATCACGGCCAGGGCTAGGAACTCCGTCATGATGAGATGTCCTTTTTCAATGCAGATTTGAAAAGCACGCTGAGGTGTGGCGGGGCGAACGCGCGAAATTTCCGCTCGGAGGGAGAATTCCCGCGAACCGCGTCATGAATGGGCGTGAGGCGAGCGGCAGAAGAAATCAATCTCACTTCCCTCCCGGCGTAAAAAGCTCGATCCGGATATGCCAGGAAACGGACTGGCCGGGCTGGAGCGAAACCATTCCGGTATCGCGCTTGCCCCAAATTTTCCGGTCGAACGGATCGGCGAGATTGAATTGCGGCTCGACGGCGATGAAATCCTTTTCCGGCGGAGCGTAAACCTGAATGGCCTTAATCTGAGGGGAGACGGCGACGATGCGAACTCCGTAATGCGACTCCGGATCGCTGACCTCGACGGCGACCTCGCCACGCGCATTGCGCGAGAGATGCGTGAAAGATTCGTCCATGAAGAGGGCGCCCAGCGAAGCTCCGCCCGGCGCGGTGAAATCATAGGGCGTGCCTTTGACCGAAACAATTTCTCCCGTAGGAAAGACGTCGTCGTAATTATTCACGATGGCGCGCTGGTCAGCGGGAACGTGGAGGCGGACTTGCTGGCGATCGCCGCTGGGAATCGCAAAGTAAGGGTGCGCGCCGATAGCCATGGGTAACGGTTCATTGCCCACGTTTTTAGTGGTGACCACTATATCCATGGCCTCGGCAGTGAGCGTCATTTTCATGCTGACGGCAGTCTTCGAGGGCCAGTGGCCGCCGAAATCGCCAGCATCGTAGCTGGCGGAGACGGTAGACGCCATGGCGCCGTTTTGCGATTTCACGTCCACAAATTTGGCGTCGAGAATCAAACCGTGCATGGCGTGCGGCTCGGCGCCCGGATTTTTGCCTTTCCAATTCGCGGGCAGGGAAACGGTCTGGTCGCCGACGGTGGTTTCGATCGTCTTGCCATCGGCCGAGAGTTTGCCGCGAATTCGATTGGGATAGGGCAGCAGGATGGCGCCGCCAAATTTAAAGCTCTGATTGCCGAATTCGTCGTTCTGCCGCTCGAGCAACTGCTTGGTGTCGGCCAAGTCCGGCGAGCTGATGACGTCAACCTCGCCCTTGCCCGGCAGATACGCCTTAAGCTTCAGGAGGTTCATTCCGAAGCCGGGGAGGATTGTGGCTTCGAGAAATTGCGGCTTGTTGGGAGCCGCTTTGTGGGGACGGACGAGCGTGATGGCCGGCTGGCCACCAAAGGAGAGGGCTTGATCGGACGCGGAAGAGGCTTGCGAAGATGAAGCCGGCGCGTTGGTCACTTTTGGCATGGAGGAGCGAACTCCTATAAGCGCCAGGCCCGAGAGAAAGACCATGGCAAAACCGAATATTCTCACAGTAATCTCCCTGGAGTCTTGTATCTTAGAAAACGTTTTCCGACAAGTAACTTCTACGTTTTTCGTTCAGGCAGCGCGTGATTTGTGGCCTTACCTCGACGGACAAGAGACACTCTTCCTCTCGCGCCTAAGTCTCCCGCAGAGGCCCGAACTCGGTGGCCCAACCGGATGCGAAGAAAGTGGCGCGCGGAAGCGCATTCTAGCAAATTTTCCGCGCGCGACGGTGAACGAAGCGACGTCGCTCGGGACGAAACACCGCATCACTCGCTCGGGAAGCGCGCCGTCAAAAATTAAAGAGATAAACCGCTTCGGGGATGCGGCACTCGCATTGTGTAGCCAACGCGCCGATTGGCGGCGAGCAGCCGGCTTCAACGGATTGACACCTGCTCGCGGGCGTTGGCAGGGCGGCACGCGCGAGGTAGGCGCACGCGAAAAGTAGTGCCTTGGTCCGAAGTTTCGATCACCGCAACCGATCCGCCATGGTCGTGCACGATCTTATTGACGATGGCGAGGCCCAGGCCGGTGCCGTTGGGTTTGCCGGAGCTAACGAAGGGATCGAAGAGCGCTTCCAGAATGGCGGACGGTATGCCCGGACCATTGTCGCGCACCCGAACATCGAAAGAATCCGCCGTGGAAACAATATCGACGCAGACTCGGCCGGCGCGCTGAGGCGCGGCTTCGCAAGCGTTGAGAATCAAGTTGAAAAATACGCGCTCGATTTTCTTCGAGTCGAACACGCCATCCATTTCTCCCGAATTGCCGACGGTCACGGTGCGGGTGCGCAATTCGGGCCTCATGAGCACGGCTTCCACCGAGCGGCCAATAGCCTGGTCGAGCCAACCCGGGGCGGGCGAAATGGATGCGTCCTCGCGGGCCAACTCGCGAAGAGAATCAAGCAGGTCCACCATCTGCTCGGAAGCCGTCTTGATTTCCTGATAGACCTCGGCTTTGTCGAGCTTGAGTTCCTCGGCTTCGTACAGAAATTCGGCGTTAGCGACCACCGCGGCGAGATAGTGGCGCAAATCATGGGAGATGGAGCTGGCGGCGCGCCCGAGCGCGGCCACTCGCTCAATGGCGATGCGGCGTTGCTGCGAAGTCAGAATGTCGGCGCGCATTTTTAGGAAAGCTTCATTGAGCTCGACGACCTCGCGGCTGCCTCGCGGGGTGACGGCGTAAGAGAAGTCTCCGGCGGCCAAGGCTCGCACTCCGGCGACGAGATTATCGAGCGGGTGCGTGATGGTGCGCGATAGAAAATTCAACAAGAGCGCCGCCAGCAGGACAGCTATGACCGTGAAGAGCACGATGGTGCGGTTCAGGCGGGCCACAAAAGCATCGGCCGGCGCAAGGGACATCAGCACGTAGCAGCGAACCGCGGCTGGAGGACCGTCATGAATCAGCACGGACGCGAGTTCATAGGGCTCATCGCCGAGCTGCACTTCCCGCATCGCGCCGCGCGCGCCAGGATCGGTATGCGCGAGCCAATCAGCCATATCACGCTCGGCGGTAACCGGGAGCGTGGAGGCAATCACCTTGTCGCCCGTGGCGAGGACTATTTCGCTGCCCGAGGCGAGCGCGAGTTGCTGGGCCACAGTCGAATCGACCTGATAACCGAGAGCGATGAACCCCAAGCGATCAGCATTCGAGCCGGCGCCGCCCACGATCGGGCGCAGAAAGATCCAGTAGAGCTGACCATTGGCATACCACCAGGCGGTGTCGCTGCCATCATCGAGCGACTTCCGCAAATATGCTTCGGCATCCGCGCTGCGCCAGCCGGACTGCTTGACATGCAGACCAAGGACGCGGCCCGCGGGATCCGCAAGCAAGAGCAGATCGCTACCGGCGAGCCGCCAGAACGGCGCGGAGCCGTCTTGAACGGTGGGCGCATGTTCGGTGGTCATCAGGGCTTTCAGGGTGGGGAGTTCGGCAAGCAGTTCGGCCGTGCGCGAGAGTTCGATCTCGCGCTGGCGCTGAACGCCGGCGAAAGACTTGAGGGAAGCATCGGTGCTGGCCAGGACCTGGCGATCGAAGGCGGCGCGAACGCGGAACCGGATGGTCAAGAGAAGGGCTCCGGCGAGAGCGCAGAGCACCAACAGGGCGCCGACGAGCAGCTGAGTTCTGAGGCGAAGAAGTGTCATCCGGTTCCCTGCCCGCCGCGGCGCTTTTCGGGAGGGGCGGCAGAGTTTCCCGGCGTGAATTTATAACCCATGCCGTGCATGGTGAGAAAGTAGCGGGGATTGGCGGGCACCGGCTCGAATTTCTGGCGAAGGCGAAGGACGTGGTTATCGACGGTGCGCGTCGAAGGATAGTTTTCGTAGCCCCAGACTTCGTTGAGCAATTCGTCGCGGGAAATTACACGGTCGGGGGAACGAGCCAGAAAGCGCAGGAGTTTGAATTCCTGCGCGGTTAGCGTGAGGATACGTCCCGCGCGGGATGCGGCCATACTGGTGAAATCGATTTGCACGTCGCCAAAGCGAAGCATTTCGTGGGCGGTTCCGGTGGCGGCGCTTGGCGCGACATCTTCCGTCCCCGCGTGGCTGCGACGCATGGTGCGGCGCACGCGAGCCAAAAGTTCCTTGGGGCTGAAAGGCTTGGTGACGTAATCATCGGCGCCCAACTCGAGCAGCAGGACTTTATCTTGCACGTCTGCGTTGGCGCTGAGAACCACGATCGGCACGGAGGGAGCAAGGGCCTTAAATCCGCGGCACACTTCCTTGCCCGGCAGCCGCGGCAGCTTGAGATCGAGCACCACGACGCTGGGCGTCTGCCGCTGGAAACTCTCGAGCCCGGCGACGCCGTCAGAAGCCAGGCGAACCTCGAGGCCATCGGCTTCGAACAGCCGCTGCAGAGTTCGCTGCATGGCGCGGCTATCTTCGACGATTAACACCGAATCCATCGGGCTGCTCCTTGGGCAGGCGACGCAACGTGACGAACCCTAATGAAACATCCATTAGAGGAACAGGATGCGCCGATCTTCTGCCATTTGTCGAGTTGCCAACGGCGTAGATCCGAAGCCGGACAATGCGGTTTTTCAGCCTGGCGCGCGCTCGCGATGGAAAGAGCAGCAGCGCCAACGGGGCGCTAATTTGCATCCCGATACATCGCGGGCTCGCCAACACTTCCGGCCGGCGGCAGGTGGCGAAGGTAGAGCACGATGCTCCAGATTTCTTCATCGGTGAGAATACCCTTCGAGGCGGGCATTCCGGAAAAACGCAAACCTGCGGTGACGACCCAATTCAATTGACCATCTGTATAGGACTGCACCGCGGAGGAAGCCAGGGAAGGCACGGGAGGCGACATCGCACTGGCAAACGGGACTCCGGTATTTTGGCCGTCGAGTCCGTGACACGCGACGCAATAGTGCGAGAAACTCTGGCGACCAAGCTGGCGATTTTCCGGCGTGTCCTTCAGGGGGTTCTTCTGCTTTCTGTCGCCGACGGTGACCGAGTGTTTGACGCGCGTCATGATGACCGTTTCCCACTTTGCGGGCGGCTCCGAACGGCAACCTGCAAGCATCGCAGCCGCGCCAGCAAGAAGCAGAAGGGTGACGAGAGTGAAAATTTTTGTCACTCGATCACATCAATCTGAAGAGTCATGGATCCGTGACCATCGCCGCAAAAATGCGCACACTTACCGGCGAATTGGCCGACTTCGGCAGGTGTGATGGTTATGTCGGTCTCGCGTCCCTTTCGAATGTCCGTCTTGATGCCAAGCTCCGGGACTTTGAGGCCATGCGTCACGTCGGTGGAGCGGAGGACGAGTGTTACCGTCTCTCCCTTTTTCAAGGTGATCTCGGCCGGGCTGAAAGAGAATCGGCTGGCCACAATTTCGATTCGGCGCGGATGTGCGGCCGAGCCGCTGGCGCCCGCAATGGCAAGCACGGCGAAGATGAGTCCTGCGAATCGTGCGTTCACATTCATCTGACCTGACTCCCTGGGTCGTTTGTGGTCACGGCGCAAAATAGCGGAGCAATAGCTTCTCGTCCTCTGCCGACAGCATCGCTCGCACGCGCATTTGCCGGACCACGGCGCGCACTTCGCGCGGAGAGATGTCTTCGGGTGGGTTGTGGCAGCGCCCGCATTGCGTTTTGTAAACTTTTTCGCCATCCATTGCGGGTGCGGGTTTTGCATTGGTTTGCGCCGGGCGATTTGCGTGAGTTTGCGCGCTCTGTTGCGCGCCGGCGCAAAACAGCGAGGAGACGAAAAACGCCAGGAAGACGATTATTCGCCGGGCGGTCACTTCGATTCTCCCGGCCACAAAGGCAGCAAGAAACGATACGTGATTCCGAACGCCCAGATATTCGCGTCATCGCCCGGAGTAAAGCGGCGGCTATAGCTGGCATTGAGCCGCACTTCATGGGGCAGGTAATAGTTCAATCCGAAATCGGCGCGCTGCGTATCCAGGGCTGGAAGAAAATCGCCAAGCACCTGCATGGAGCGAACAAACTGCTGCATGCGGAAGACTGGTTCGATCCGGCCGACCGCCGAATGCGATCCACCAAAATGAGAAAGGCGGTACGCGGACTGAATCCAGTAGCCCTGGCCGCCAGGGGAATGCGCCCACTCGCCCTTAAGGTCGAGAGGCGCTTCATAGGGCTGCCACGACCAATAGACGCCTTCTGAATTCGCTCGCGGCGATTGCAGCAGCCGTTGATACGACGCACCGAGTTCCAGCCGCGCATGCGGGAAAAAGACCCCGCCTCGGAAACCCGTGGAGCGCTCCGATTCGAATTTGTTTATGTTGCTGAGCGTCGAAAAATACGTCGTGTAATTCACAACGTATCCCGGCCTGGAAATGAGCGCTCCGCGGGCCATGAAGCCGTCGCTGTATCCCTGCGCCGTTCCGATGGGCACGATGATGGGCGCGTCCTGAAACTTGTCGATCCAAACCGCGCTCAGGCGTTCGTTGAAAATGTCGAAAGGCGTCAAGAATCGGCCGGCGGTGAGCGTCAGCCACGAGGCGGCGTTGTAATCCACCTGAAGGTACTCGAGCGTGTCGAAGAACTGCCCCTGGTAAGGGCCTGTCGTACCGTCTTGCCGTGCGACGAATCCGCGCAAATCAGCCCTGGCCTCGACCAGCCAGCGATCTCCCAGTGGCACCGTCAACACCGGAGCGATCACTGGTTGCATAAAAGTAGCACCCGCGTTGGTCTCCGATAAAAAGCCCACGCCTCCGGAAATGATTGGAATATCCGCCTGCGCCGCAGCGCGCGAGGCGCCCACGCTCAGGAGCGCGGCCACACAGAAAGCACAAGGTGTGGAGATCAGCAGCGCTTTTCGAAGCCATTCACGAATGATCGGCATTGGCGACGAACTCCATCCCGCTCACGGCGTAAATGCAATCCGCCGAGCGCTTACACGTTAGGGCGGGGGAGCTCAGCGTTTGTCACGCGGAAGTCAAAAGCAGGTCATCTTTTGAACTTGAGCGGAATACGACGGCGGAATCGCAGCCAAACAGCGTGTATCCGGGCTCTTGCAGTGAATTTGCAAGTTTGACTGAAACTTCCGCCGGGCGCGCTGAAACTTTGCAAGGAATTGACAATTGCATGACGACTTCGATCTCGGCCCCCGCTATCTTCTCGCTCGCACTCGCTAGCGCGCGGCCAATGTGCCGGCGATGGATGCTGGGAGGAAAGCTTGAGCGTCAAGAATGGCAGTAACGATCGGAAACATCTTTCTCTCGCGAGACTGTTTCTTTTTTTCCTCGCGACGTCGCTTCCTCTATTCGCGCAGGCGCCCGGCACCGGAGCCATCGCCGGGAGAGTTCTCGATCCTTCGGGCGCAGCGATCGAGGGGGCGCACATTTCAATTGTCAACGATGCGACGAACGCGTCGCGGCTGGTGGCGTCAGCGGATGAAGGGTTGTTTCGCGCGCCTTTGCTACCTCCAGGAAGCTATTCGCTGACTGCGGAGGCTTCCGGCTTCGAGCGAACGACGATTCGCGCGATCCGCGTGGTGGTGACCGAAACGACGGCGGTGAACGTAAATATGAAAGTCGGCGCGGCAACCTCCGAGGTCAAGGTAAACGCCACGACGGAGTTGGCGCAAACCGAGAGCGCGGCGCTGGGGCGCGTCACCGAAAGCGGGACGATCACCTCCCTGCCCCTCTCGAATCGCAACTTCACGCAGACGCTGGGGCTTTCTCCGGGAGTGGTGGTCGAGGTGCCGAACGCAGCGAATCTGGGAAACAATACTCAAAACGTCTCAGTGAACGGCGCGAAGACCACCGCCAACAATTTTCAGTTTAACGGAATCGACGCAAACAATATTTCCGAGAACTCGTTCGCGGGCGAATCGTTTTATCCCGAAGCCGGGATCGCGATTCCTAACCCGGACACCATCGCGGAATTCAAAGTGCAGACGGGAATGTACGACGCGGGCTACGGAAGAAGCGCGGGCGCCAATGTGGATTTCATCAGCAAGGCCGGAACGAACCGGTTTCACGGCAACGTCTGGGAGTTTTTTCGCAACAACGACCTGAATGCGAACGACTTCTTTCTGAAACAGAATGGGCAAGATCGGCCGGTCCTTAAACAAAACCAGTTTGGGGGAACGGTGGGCGGCCCGATCATTCGGAACAAGACGTTTTTCTTTGTTTCTTACCAGGCCACCACGGAACGCAACGGCGACGCATCTGGATCCCTGGCCAGCACATTTCTGCCGCCGCTGAGCGGCGATCGGTCCGCCGGCGCACTCGGGCAGCTCTTTGGCGGCCAGTCAGGCGTAAACGGCGGCACCGCGGTGGCCCCCGATGGCTCCAACATCAATCCCGTCGCGCTGGCCTTGCTCAATTTCAAACTTCCCGATGGCAGTTTTGCAATTCCTACTCCGCAGACAATTCTCGCCGGCGGTGTGGGCGAGTCCACTTACTCGATTCCCGCAAAATACCGCGAAGACCAGTACAGCGGGAATCTGGATCAGGCTCTAACAGCAAACAATCAGCTGGCTGCGCGATTCTTTTTTTCTCGTGAAAACACCGAAACACCTTTCAACAACTTCGCGGCATCGGTTCCGGGTTTCGGCGGAAGCCAAGCGGAAAACAATCAGATGCTGGTGCTTTCGGACTCTCAGGTCTTCCGGTCGAACCTGGTGAACGTCGCGCGATTGGGCTTCATGCGTTTCGATGGATTGCAATCGAGCGTGAATCCCATCAACGGGGGCGACATCGGAATGCAGACTCCGACTGCTTTGCCGATCATCCCGGGGATCCAGGTAACTGGCCTTTTTACGATTGGGCCACCTTTCAATCCGTCGTACTTCGAGAACACCAACACATTTGTCGGCCAGGATACTGTGTCGCTTACGCGCGGCAGGCACAGCTTCCGATTCGGCGCGGAGGCCAAAAGGCACCAACTGGAAGTCTTGCCGTCGCAGGAGGCCGGAGACGTCCTCTTTCTCAGCTTTCCAGACTTTCTGCTGGGGCAAAGTGGCACGCAGAACGGCAGCGGCCAGAGCAATATTTTTTTCGTTTCCGGCGGATCCGGAATTTTTCGGAAGGACGAGCGCTATACCGACCTCGCCGGATTCGTTCAGGACGATTTTCACGCGACCTCGCGCCTTACGCTCAACCTCGGCTTGCGCTACGAATATTTCGGTCCGCCCACGGAAATCAACGGCCATTTCTCGAACTTCGATCCCAGCATCGCCACGCCGCAGGTGCCGGCGGGGGGCAGTTTCAGTGGATTTCTGCTTCCCGGAAACTATTCCGGACCAGTCCCCGTCGGAGCACTGAAGACTGGCCGCAACGGTCTTTGGAACGCCGAATATCACGACTTCAGCCCGCGCTTCGGATTTGCGTGGCGTCTGCTGGATCAGCCGACGCTGGTGCTGCGCGGCGGTTACGGAATTTATTATGAAAGGCTTCCCGGCCAGCTCGCCGCGCAAAACATCGGCCAGTTGCCGTACTCCGTCTCGCAATTGCTGCAAGGGGTTCAGAATGCGGCCGCCACATTCGAGCAACCTTTCAATCCCCCACTGCCGCCTTCATCAGCGTTTCCCATTTTTATTCCTCGTACGCCGGGCGGCGCCATTTCCATCGCCGCGCTTTCCACCGACGTCACCAGCCCCTACACGCAGCAATACGATCTGAACGTCCAGTACGAGTTTGCGCGCGATTTCCTGTGGCAGGTGGGATACGTCGGGTCGAAGACAACTCACCTGACAGGGTGCCGGCAATTCAACCAGGCGTTGATCGCAACTCCCGAAAATCCCGTCAACGGCCAGACCGACACGACCAACGAAAACCTCACCGCGCGGCTGCCCTTCGCCGGAATCGCCGGCGGCGCTTACATCTGCCAGACAACTTTCGACGCGAACTACAACGGGCTGCAAACCACAATCATCAAGCGAACCAGCCATGGCTTGGATTTTCAGGGCAGCTATACATTTTCGAAGAATATGGACTTCACCAGCGGCACTGGCGGCCTGGCGTCTCTCGATCTGGATTTTCTCGGCAACGATCAGAACAATCCGCGCGAATCGCACGGTCTGAACGATTTCGACCGGACGCATCGCTTCGTCCTCAGCTTCGTCTATCAGCCGCCGGCGCTAGAGCGAGGCCCGGCGTTCGCCAGGCAGGCGCTTTCCGGCTGGCGCTTTTCAGGCGTGTCGGTGCTGCAATCCGGGCTGCCGATCACGGCGATTGACAGCACGGCCGGCTCGGTTTACGGCAACCTGGTTGGATTCAGCCGCGCGGAGTGCACCGGCGCCAATCCCGCCTCGCAGGGTTCGGTCACCAGCCGCATCAACGGATATTTCAATCTTGCGGCATTTGCGCCGGCTCCCACGATCGGCGATGGCACGGGCTTTGGAAACTGCGGCGTCGGAATTCTGAGAGGCCCCAGCGAACTCAACCTGGACCTGGGCATACACCGGGACTTCGCGCTTGCCGAATCGAGCGTGCTGCAATTTCGCGCGGAGTTTTTTAACTTCACCAACACGCCCAAGTTTGGCCTGCCGGTGAACGACTTCGCGGCAGGCCCGGCGTTTGGAGTGATTTCCTCGACAGTCGCGAATCCGCGCATCGTTCAATTCGCGCTGAAGCTGAGCTTTTGAGCGCGCAAAAGCAGGGGATGAGTTCACAGCGACAGCACGAAATGCAAAGCGCATGCGTGCAGGCGGGTGCGAGAGGGAGGTACCAAACGGCCGGCCAAGCGATAGCGATTGACGCTGGTCCAATCGCACCCGGCGGCGAGACGCGAATTCATCGCGCTGCGCGAAAGCTTGCACTGAGCCGCGCAAAGGTGTGGAGGCACAGCACTCTGGTGCGGCTGTTCGTCTGGCGGGACATCAAAGTGCGATACAAGCAAACGGTCTTGGGCGTGGCGTGGGCGTTTCTTCAACCGCTGCTGGCCACGTTCGCCTTCACGCTGGTTTTTACAAAAATCGCCAAAGTTTCCTCGAACGGACTGCCCTATCCCGTTTTCGTTCTCGCCGGCCTCTTGCCGTGGCAGTTTTTTGCACAAGGAATGATTCGCGCGGGCAATAGCCTGGCGCAAGAGCGCTACTTGCTCACACGCCTGCCCATTCCGAAGATCGTTCTGCCGATCGCAGCGATTCTCAGCGGTCTGCCGGATTTTGCGGTGGGATTGTCTCTGCTGATCGGCTTATTCGTTTTCTATGGAATGGCTCCGGGTTGGAATGTGGTGGCTATTTTGCCGATCGCATTGCTCGTCTTTGCGGGAACGGCAGCCATGGGGATTTTGCTGGCCGCCATCAACGTTCGTTTCCGAGATGTGAGTC
>JBAVQT010000348.1:0-16927 GCA_049694295.1 Candidatus Acidiferrales bacterium | reverse complement strand
GATCAGGTGAGCGTGGTGGATTTGAGCGACGGCAACGATCTGCGCGCCACGATCACCGGAATGCAAGGCGACACTTCTTATCCGAGCCACAGCGCCGACGGCGCCACGGCCGATGCGCCCGTGCTGGTGCATTTCGGCGACGGAAATTTCGGCGATAAATATCGCACGCTGGCGGAAAAAATCGGCGAGTGGCGGGCGACGGTGGGCCGCGTGGAATCGGTGGACCTGCGATTCAGCCAACAGGCCGTGGTGAATCCGGATCTTAGCGCGCAAGCGCCGCTGCAAGGCGCGCCTGCGACGACGGTTGCTGCAACATCGCCAGCGGCGGCGCATTCGGCGAAAAAAGCGGCGACCCGGCGGTCACGATAACTTTCTTGTTTCGCGTGGCGCTCGCCAGTGGCGAGGCGTCGCGAGAGCTTAAGGAGCGGCGGAGTTGAATAAGAAAGACCGGCACATTGTGGCGCTCGACATCGGCAGTACCAAGACCTGCGCGCTGATCGGCGAGCAGGAAGAAGACGGCGCTGTAAAATTCTCCGCGCTCGGCGCCGCGGAATCGAAAGGGTGGCGCAAGGGCCAGATCGTCAATCTCGATCTGGCGGTCAGCTCGATTCGCCGCGCCGTGGAAGAAGCCGAAAATATCGTGGGCGTGCCCGTGGAGTCGGCGCTGATCGGAGTGGCTGGCGCGCACGTGCGCGGCGTGAATAGCCGCGGCGGCATCAATGTGGCCGCGCGTCCGCGCGACGTGCAGCGCGACGACGTTCGCCGCGCCGTGGAAGCCGCGCGCGGGGTGACGCTACCGGAAGATCGCGAAGTGCTGCACGTGCTGCCGCAGGAATTTTTCCTCGATGGGCAGGACAACATCCGCGACGCCATCGGCATGGTGGGCACGCGGCTGGAAGCCAACGTGCACATCGTCACCGCCGCCGGCACAGCCACGCAGAACATCGTCACGGCCGTGAATCGCGCCGGAGTGCGCGTGGATGACACGGTGCTCGAGCCGCTGGCTTCCGCCGAATCCTGCATCACGCAGGACGAGCGCGAGCTGGGCGCCTGCCTGCTGGATATCGGCGGCGGCACCACCGAGCTGATTGCGTTCGCGGGCGGTGTGGTTCGCCACACGGCGGCGATTCCCGTGGGCGGAGATCATTTCACCAACGATCTCGCGGTGGGTTTGCGGACACCGATCCCCGAAGCCGAAAAAATCAAGCGCGAGTATGCCGTGGCGTTTCGCGAATTGCTCACCGAAGACCGCGCGATCGAAATCGCCAGCGTTGGCGATCGTCCGCCACGCACCATCTATGCGCGGATGCTCGCCGAAATCATCGAGCCGCGCACGCAGGAGCTGCTGGTGCTGGTTCGCGACGAACTGCGGCGCGGCGGCATGGACGCGCAAATTCCCGCCGGCCTGATCCTTACGGGCGGCGGCGCGCATCTCCGCGGCCTCACTGAGTTGGCGGAGAAAGTTTTCAACCTTCCGGTTCGCGTGGCTATACCGCGCGGACTGGGAGGGATGAACGATGAAGTTTCCCAGCCCGAATACTCGACGGCCGTGGGATTGGTGCTCTACGGGGCGCGCACGCGGCGCCTCGCCGGAGCGCGTCCCACCGGTTGGACGGGTAAGTTGAAGGCGCTTTTTGCGGGGCAGTAAAAAATCTCAGGCTGGGCGAAATCTGGGGGAAAATCATGACACCAAAAGAATCGGCACTGCGTGTTTCGTTTGCGGAAGATCTTCAGAACGGCGCGAAAATCAAAGTGATCGGCGTGGGAGGCGGCGGTTGCAACGCCGTCAACCGCATGATCCGCGCCAAAGTGGAGGGCGTCGAATTCATCGCCGCCAATTCCGATACCCAGGCGCTGAAAATGTCGCAAGCGCCGGTGAAGCTCCAGCTCGGCTCGAAACTCACCAAGGGATTGGGCGCGGGCGCGAATCCCGAGGTGGGACGCAAGGCCGCGCTCGAGGACACTGAAAAAATTCTCGAAGCGCTGGACGGCGCGGATATGGTGTTCGTCACTTCCGGTCTGGGCGGCGGCACCGGTTCGGGCGCCGCTCCGGTGGTCGCCAATCTCGCGAGCGAGCTGGGCGCGCTCACGGTCGCGGTGGTCACCAAGCCTTTCGCGTTCGAGGGCAAGCGGCGAATGTTGCAGGCCGAGCAGTCGCTCACCGAGCTGATCGGCTGTGTGGACACCGTCATCGTGATACCCAACGAGCGATTGATGGAGTGCGTCGAGCAGGGAACGAGCTTTTTCGAGGCTTTCCGCATCGCCGACGACATTCTTCGCCAGGCCGTGCAAGGCATCTCCGACATCATCACTATTCCCGGCATCATCAATCGCGATTTCGCCGACGTGAAGACCATCATGTCCGGGCAGGGCTACGCCGTGATGGGTACGGCGGTGGCATCGGGCGGCAATCGCGCGATGGACGCGGCCAATCGCGCCATCAATAGCCCGCTGCTGGAAGACAATTGCATTCAGGGAGCGCAGGGCATTCTGATCAACATCACAGGTTCCTCGAGCTTGAGCCTGCAGGAAGTGCACGAAGCTTCTTCGATCATCCAGAAGGCCGCGCATGAAAACGCCAACATCATTTTCGGGGCGGTGATGGACGACGCGATGAAGGAGTCGGTGAAAATTACGGTTATCGCCGCGGGCTTCCGCGAGGTGGCCGGCAAGAAAACGCAAGCGCGGCCCTCCTACGTTCCCAAGACGTGGAAAACCGGACGCGAACAGACGCCCGCGCCAAATGTAGTGCAACAACAGAGCAACATCGTGCAACAGGTGACGCGCAACGTCAGCGAAGTGATTCACGACGTGCCGGCAGACGATCTCGATGTCCCCACATTCCTGCGCCGCCAGGCTCAAAAAGCCTAGCGCCATTTCATTTCATGCCAGGGGCGCACGCACTGCGCCCCGCTCTGTTTTTGCGAACTGCACGCAGAAGCGCGGGCTTGCCGGTATAGACTTCAGCGCATGTCGACTCCGCTGCAAATTCAACGCGAAATCCTGCAAGAGCTCGCAGCCGAAGCGCGGCGCACGCCGCGCGAGGAATGCTGCGGCCTGCTGACGGGCGCGGACGGAATCATCACGCGGCTTTTGCGAGCGGCGAATGCGGCGCTTAATCCAGCCGTGGCGTACGAAATCGCGCCGCTGGAATTATTCCGCCTGACCCGCGACATTCGCGCCGCGAATTTGGAATTGCTGGGAATTTATCACTCGCATCCTGCCAGCGACAATGCGCCGTCGCCGCGGGATATCGAGCTTGCCTACTATCCCGAGGCCGCCTATTTTATTTTGTCGCCGGGGCTGGAGAACCCGCACCCGATCCGCGCATTTTCGATTCGCGATGGGCGCTCGATCGAACTCGGAATCCAGATCGTCTAGCTTGCCACTGCCAGAAAGTCGTTCACTCGCCGTTTTCTTCCCACGGAATTCTCAGCACCACCGCCGTGATATCGTCGCTGCGCGGCAAGCCGCTCGCGAAGCGATGCATCTCTTTGAACAGCATCTCCAGCGAATCCTCGGCCGGCATTTTGTGAGAACGGCGCCACACTTCGCCGAGCTTTCCCCAGCTGAAATCCTCGCTGTGCTCGTTGCGCATTTCGTGCAGTCCGTCGGTGGCGAACAGCACGGCATCGCCCGGCGCCAATTGCACTGTGTGGGTGTCGTAATCTGAATCAGGGAAAAGTCCGGAGGGCACGCCGCCATTGCCGAGAGGCTTCGCGCAGGAATGTGACGCATGCACCGGGTAGGGAAGTCCCGCGTTTGAAAACGTCAGCTCACGGCTCGATGGGTCATAAATCGCATAGAGCGTCGCGCAATAGCGGCCCGGGACCGGCCGCACCATCAGCCGCCGGTTCAGCAGCGCCAGCACCGCCGCGGACTCCTTGCCTTCCTTGTGAACCCCGCGCAGCATGCCCATCACCAGCGCGCCATACATCGCGGCTGCCAAGCCCTTGCCCACCACGTCGCCGATATAAATTCCCACCATGTCGTTCGGCAGAGTAAAAAAATCCGCGAAGTCACCGCCCACTTCGGCCAAAGGAGAGTAGCGGCAGGCTACTTCGTAGCGCGGATCTTTCAGCGTGGCTACCGGTAACAACGATTGTTGAATCTCGCGGGCCTGATCCTTTTCGAGGTCCCAGACGTCGTCGCGAATTTCCTCTGTCACGGTTGCGCGCGAGTCCATTCGGCGAACCCTCCTGTGCAATTGAGTTCGTGGCACGCACGCTGCCAAAGAGCGAGAATGGAAATGGAAATTCCGGAAGAGGCGAAACGACTTAGGCGGAAGCGCGGTTGACTCGAACAGGCCTGAGAGAGAGGTAATGTGCCGCAATGGGACGGCTGCGCTTGATTGGAACTCGATGTGCCGTTTGTCTACGGCTGTGCGCGATAGCTGTGTAAAGCTCCGGCAGCCTCGGCGTCTTCCAGCCGGCGTTGGTAGAGCGGAAACTGCGCCGCGAGGGCAGCCACTTCGCCACGCACACGCTTTTCGGTGGCTTCGTCGCCCAGATGTTCGAGGACTTCGGCAATCCACCCGGCGATCTTCTCCATTTCCGGTTCGCGCATGCCGCGCGTGGTAACGGCGGGAGTGCCAGCGCGAATTCCTCCGGCCTTCATCGGCGGCAAGGGATCAAACGGAATTGAATTTTTGTTGATGGTAATGCCGGCGCGATCGAAGGCAGGTTGCGCGGCGCTGCCGGTCAGTCCGCGCGAATGAATCTCAACAAGGAACAGGTGATTGTCTGTGCCGCCGCTGACGATGCGGAATCCGCGGCGCGCGATTCCGGCGGCCAGCGCCTGGGCATTCGCCACCACTTGCTTCTGATACGCCGCGAAGCCGGGCTCGGCCGCTTCCCGCAGGCACACCGCCTTCGCCGCGATGATATGCATCAGCGGGCCGCCCTGCACGCCGGGAAACGTGGAGCGGTCGAGATCCTTGGCATATTTTTCCTTGCACAGAATCAAGCCGCCGCGCGGCCCGCGCAGCGTCTTGTGGGTGGTGGTGGTCACGAAATCGGCGTGCGGCACGGGACTGGGATGGACGCCGGCCGCCACCAGGCCCGCGATGTGCGCCATATCCACGAAGAGCAACGCGCCGACGCTCTGCGCGATGCGCGCCATCCGCGCGAACTCGATCACGCGCGAATAGGCGCTGGCGCCCACCACCAGCATTTTCGGCCGGTGCTCGAGCGCCAGGCGCTCGGTCTCGTAGTAGTCAATCGTTTCCGTTTCCTTGGTCACGCCATAAGCAATGAACTTGTAAGTCTTCCCCGAAAAATTCAGCGGATGCCCGTGGGTCAGGTGCCCGCCATGAGCGAGGTTCATTCCCAGCACGGTATCGCCCGGCTGTAGCGCGGTCAGGTAGACCGCGATATTCGCCTGCGTACCGGAGTGCGGCTGCACGTTGGCATGCTCAGCGCCGAAAAGCGCCTTGGCGCGATCGATCGCCAACTGCTCGGCAATATCCACGAATTCGCAGCCGCCGTAATAGCGCTTGCCCGGATAGCCTTCGGCATATTTGTTGGTCAGCACCGAGCCTGCCGCCTCCAGCACCGCTTCGGAGACAAAATTCTCCGACGGGATCAGCTCGATGCCCGTGGCTTGCCGCTGCACTTCCTGGCGGAGCACTTCGGCGATCTGCGGATCGGATTCGGCCAGCGGCCGGGACATGCGGGTGGATTCGGGCGTCTGTTTTGTCATGGAGGTCATCATTTTATAGGACGCACCGCGCGATGTAAATCCGGATGGCAGCTGGCAGAACCGGCGTGGCGCGCGACTGGCCGGTTGACTTCGAGTTCGAGGCGCACCTAACATGAACGCCACATGGCGAAGTCCGATCCGCGCTTGGAAACCACCGTCGCGCATTACCGCATCGTGGAACGTCTTGGTGGCGGCGGCATGGGCGTGGTGTATAAAGCTGAAGACCTCAAGCTGCATCGCTTTGTCGCGCTAAAATTTCTTCCCGAAGGACTCGCGCAAGACCATCAGACGCTGGAGCGTTTTGAGCGCGAAGCACAGGCCGCGTCAGCGCTCGATCATCCCAACATTTGCACGATCTACGAGATTGGCGAACACGAGGGCCAGCCCTTTATCGCCATGCAATATCTCGAGGGCCACACGCTCAAGCATCTGATCGCCGGCAGGCCGCTGCCTCTCGACCAAATGCTGCAAGTGGGGATCGAGATCACCGACGCGCTGGACGCAGCGCACTCGCAAGGGATCGTCCATCGAGACATCAAGCCGGCGAATATTTTCGTCACTAAGCGCGGCCATGCCGTGATCCTGGATTTCGGCTTGGCCAAGCTGACGCCGTCAGCCGCGCTGAACAAAATTGGCGGCGGCGCGGGCGCATCGGCGCTGGTTACGGCGGGAGTTTCGGCTGCGGACCTCACCAGCCCCGGCACGGCGCTCGGCACGGTGGCTTACATGTCGCCGGAACAGGCTCGCGGCAGGGAATTGGATGCGCGCAGCGACCTCTTCTCGTTGGGCGTGGTTTTTTATGAGATGGCCACGGGAGAGCTGCCGTTCAAAGGCGAAACCTCCGCCGTGATTTTCGACGCGATCCTGAATCGCGCGCCGCTGCCGCCGGTGCGACTGAATCCGGAGCTGCCCGCCAAGCTCGAAGAGCTCATCAACAAGGCGCTCGAAAAAGATCCCAAGCTGCGGTGCCAGAGCGCCGCCGAGATGCGCGCCGATCTCGAACGACTCAAGCGCGACTCCGGCTCCGCTCGCGTCTCCGCGCAGGCCTCGGACAAAGTGGCGGCCGCGTCGCCGGGTGATTCTTCGCGCGTCTCGGCGGCTGAAGCTTTCGGCGCGGTTGCGGCTAAGCGTTCGCGCGTGCGAAGTCTGCTCGTTCCGGCCGCGATCGTGATCCTGGTCGTACTTGCAGTGGCCGGATTTCTTTACCAGCGCAGTTTCTTCCACTCCGGCCTGGCGGCTACCGGATTTCAGAACACCGAGATTTCCAGTTTGACCTCAAGCGGTGACGTTACGCTGGCGCGAATTTCGCCCGACGCTCATTACCTTGCCTACATTTCCAATCAGCACGGAAGGTACAGTCTCTGGGTGCGCCAGACCGCAATCCCCAGCGCGGTTCCGGTGGTGCCTCCTTCGACGAACGCGATTATTGACGTCACCTTCACGCCCGACGGAAATTTTCTGGATTACACGCTTGTGCCCAACGAGGGGGGAACTGGGTCGGTATACCAGGCGCCAGTTCTCGGGGGGCCTTCGCACAAATTGCTGGATCGCGCGGACTCGGCTGTCACTTTTTCGCCCGACGGCCGGCAGATGGCGTACTCCGTGCTTGATATTCCCTCGACCCGAGTTCAGCTGATCGTCGCAAATCCCGATGGCAGCGGCGCCAAGACGCTAGCCTCCCACCAGGGTTCCTTGGCTTACAACAACTTTGATGTGGTTCGCTGGTCCCCTGATGGAAAGCGGATCGTAGCTTCGATAGCGGAGTCGGGAGATCCGGCTGGGCCGCAATGGGGGCTGGTCCAAATTGACGCGACGACGGGCGTCGAAAAGCCAATGCCGGGCAGACACTGGCGCGATGTAAGCGACTTCACGTGGCTGCCCGACGGCAGCGGTCTGCTGCTCGCCGCCTCGGAAAAGACGCCCGGTCCGGAGCAACTGTGGGCCATCAGCTTCCCCGGTGGCGCGGCTCGCCGAATCTCCCACGACCTGAGTTCTTACTTGTCGGTAGATGTTTCGGCCGATGGCCGCACCATCGCAGCCGTACAGCAGAACACTTCGAGCGATGTGTGGGTGGGACCGGCCGATGCTCCCGACGCAGCTCGGGAGATCACCACGGGTCGCATGGATGGCTACAGCGGGGTGGCGTGGACACCGGATCATCGGATCGTTTACGGAGCCAATCACGCCGAAAACTGGGCTCTGTTCATCGCCGATGCGGACGGCGCAAACGTCCGGCAGCTGTCCTTCGATGATTCCTTTCGCCAGGCGCCGGCGGTCTGCGAGGGTGGCCGCAGTGTGATCTATGAGGCCGGTTCTCACGGCGCCGAACATCTGTGGAAGCTCGATTTGCAAACTGGAGTTTCGACGCAGCTAACGGACGGCTTGGGTGAGTTCATTCCCGATTGCGGGGGAAGCGGAGATTGGATCTTATATTGGGGACAGGTCACCGGCGGCGCTTCCTACATTTTTAAAATGCCGGCGAAAGGCGGAGCGGCCGTTCGCCTTTCGGAAGGGGTGTCCGCCAGTGGGCCGATTGTCTCGTTGGACGGCCGTCGGTTTGCGTATGCTGCGCTGCACAAAGATGGAACGATTGGCGGGGTAGTGGCTTCGGCGGAAACGGGAGCTGTCGAGCAAGAACTCAAGGGTCTCAAGACGATGGATTCCAGCGTCCGCGCCGGGCGTTGGACGCCCGACGGTCAGTCGTTGGTTCTCGTCGATATTCGTACCGGAGTGCCTAACCTCTGGTTAATTGCGTCTTTTGGCAGCGGTGCGGACAGGCAGTTGACGCGCTTCGCTTCCGGCCAGATCTGGAATTTTCGCTACTCTCCGGACGGCAAATCGATCGCCATCGCGCGCGGCGCGAATTCGAGCGACGTCGTCATGTTCACGGCTCCGAAATAAACGAAACTGGCTCGGCGGAGAGCGCGTCGACACACAGCAAACACGAATGGTTGTCGAACCTGAGGCAGGAAAGTCAGTTGCGAAGTTGCAGGTGAGAGCCGATCAAGCAAGCGGGGGCGCGGTGTAGTTTCGCGCGCCCCCTGGCGCTGTTACCGCGACATGGCTAGTTCGATTTTGAGTCGTCGCCCGAATTCGGATGCAGACCCATCGGCGATTTTCCGAGTAGCGTGTGCGGACCGCCCCACAAGAATTCCAGCGCCACGTTTCCGCCCGCTTGATAGAGCAGGTTGTAATTTCCCAGCCTGAAGCCGTCCATCGGTTCGTAACGATTCGGATACCATCCGGCGACCGCGACCATCGTGCCGGCGTAGGGCGCCACGAGTCCGGGAAATGAAAATACGCGGTGGCCATCTTCGCCCTTGCGGGCAGTCACGGTTGCGACCAAGGCGTGCGTCAACCGCGGGAAAAATCCGTGGCACTCGCAGCGATAGTAGAGAGTGTCTTCGTGAAACGCCTCGGCCAGCCCGTAGCGGGTGGTGGTGGTGATCAGCGCGATTCCAAAATTCGATCCGAATCGCTCGGCGTAGGCTTGCCCGCCTCCACCCCATTCCGGAGGAGAATTGGTGGCCTGGTTCACGCCGGCCGCCGCCGCAGCTCCGATGATCGGAATCGGCCCGAACGCGTCGAACATGAAATTGTGAAATTTTTGTCCTTCGGTCGGCTTTTGATACGCCACGCCGGGAGTCGCATGCCACGGATGGGCGGGAGCCGAACTAGTTGTGGCAGGGGTGGCTGCCGGCTCAGAAGATGAGGATGGTTGTTGCGTGGCCGTGCCGGCCCCAGCCGAAGATTGCGCGAGCGCACCGGGCACGCACATCAGGAATGCAGCGGCTGCGATCATCGGAAACGCGGTTCGCGCGGCGGCGCGGAGCGACAAGTCTCTCATCTTAGAGAACTCCCGAAAGAAGTGATTTTGGTTCGGAAAAGGCGCGGAAAGGGCCGCGTCGTAAAAGCTAGCGTACACCGAATCACGGCGCCAAACACGGAAATAATTTCCGACCGGTCAAATTCCGGCTCCTGTGCCAGAGTGAATCACTTCCCGTCGTTGACGTCGCCTGCGAGCTCGACTAACATGCGTCAGATTTTCCCGACGGGAGGCTGCTCCGCCACGATGTCTGAATCCTCGCAGGTTGGCCAGACGATTTCGCACTACCGAATAATGGAGAAATTGGGCGGCGGCGGGATGGGAGTGGTCTATCGCGCCGAAGATTTAAAGCTGAAGCGACAGGTGGCGCTCAAATTTCTGCCGGACGCGGTGGCCCGCGATCGCGCATCGCTCGAACGGTTCGAGCGCGAGGCGCAGGCGGCTTCGGCGCTCAATCACCCGAACATTTGCACGATTTTCAGCATCGAAGAAGACGGCGACACGCGTTTTATCGCCATGGAACTTCTGCGCGGCGCCACTTTGAAGCATCGCATTTCGGGCGGGGCGCTGCCGCTGGAAGCGATGCTGGATATCGGAATTCAAGTTTCGGACGCGCTGGATGCCGCGCACGCCGAAGGCATCATTCATCGGGACATCAAGCCGGCCAACATTTTCGTTACCGACCGCGGCCAGGCTAAGGTGCTCGATTTCGGCCTGGCGAAACAGATGGCGACGCGCTCGGTGGGCGAGACGGTCACGTCCGGCGGCGCCACGCTCGGTTCCGATCCTAATCTCACCAGTCCGGGCACGGCCGTCGGAACGGTCGCCTATATGTCACCCGAGCAGGTTCGCGGAGAAAAGCTCGACGCGCGTTCCGATCTTTTTTCATTTGGAGTAGTGCTGTACGAGATGGCCACCGGACGCCAGGCTTTTACCGGCAATACTTCCGGAGTCGTCTTCAGCGCGATTCTCGAGCGCGAGCCGGCGCCGGCTTCGCGGGTCAATCCCGATCTGCCGATAAAATTCGAGGAGATCATCGAGAAAGCTCTCGAAAAAGATCCCAAGCTGCGCTATCAGCACGCCGCGGATTTACGCGCGGATCTTCAGCGCCTCAAGCGCGATAGCGATTCCAACCGTTCATCGCGCTTCGCGGGAGCGAGCGGCGCGGAAGTGCCGATCCCCGCTTCATCTGCTGGTTTGGCCTCGGGCCCGGCTTCTAGCGCGAGCTCGTATGCGACTTTGCCTGCGGCTGCGGCGAATGCGGGCGGTTCGAGCGCCTCGGGCGCCTCGGCTGTTCGCAACGCATCCGGGAGCTCCGCCGTAATCGCCGCGGCCAAACAAAATAAGCTCGGATTCACGGCCGGCGTGATCATCGTTCTGCTCCTGGTGGCAGCCGCGGGTTACGGAGCGTATTCATTTCTCGCCGGTCGCAAGGCGCTGCCCTTTCAGGAATTTTCCATTACGCCGCTCACTCAAAGCGGAAAAGTGCAGCAAGCCGCGATTTCGCCCGACGGCAAGTATGTCCTCACGGTGGTTGCGGACAAGGGACAAGAGAGCCTGTGGCTGCGCCACGTGGCTACCAATAGCGACACGCAGGTGATACCGCCATCGGACACGAACATTAACGGCATTTTGTTTTCGCCGGACGGCAACTATATTTATTTCCGCAAGGCCGACACCGCCGTGGCCGACGTCTACACACTTTATCGGTCGCCGGTGTTGGGGGGGACGCCTCAGACGGTGGTCCACGATATCGACACGCCTCCGACTTTTTCGTCCGACTCCCAGCGCATGGCCTACGTTCGTGCCAATGATCCGGACATCGGGAAGTATCAGATACTGGTCGCGGCAGCCGACGGAAGCTCCGAGAGAGTTTTCGCGACAGGCTCCGCCGATGCCATTCCGCCCTTCCTGTCCTGGGTTCCCAACCAGGACATTGTCACGTACGGGCACTTACAGTCCGGAGGAGACCTCAGCGCCTTTGAATCGGTGAATGTGGCGTCGGGAAAAGGCACTCAAATCGCTGCGTTTCAAAAACAATTTATTCGATATGCGAAATGGTTTACCGACGGACGTGGTTTGCTGGCCATCTTCTCGGGGCCGGAAACCGGTTATCAACGAAGTCAGTTGGGTTTCGTTTCCGCGCGCGACGGCCAATTGCGCGCGATCACCAACGACACCAACGATTACTCGGATGCCACGATTTCCGGCGATGGCAAGAGCATTGCCGTGATTCAGCAGCGCTTATTAAGCGGCCTCTATAGTTTCCCCGCCAGCGGTACGGGCAAGGCTCCGCCCGCGGCGCTCTTCCCGCAGGAAAAGATCGGTCAAGATTTCGAATGGGCCTCCGACGGCGACATTTTTTTTCCGCAGGATTTCAAGATCTTTAGGCTCTCGGCCGATGGCCAGACCCGCAGCGTGGTTTTGAACGACGCTTCGACTTTTGGTCTTTCCGCCTGCGCCGACGGCCGCACTCTGCTTTTCAGTTGGATAGGCGGCGGCGGACATAATTCGGTCAACGTGTGGCGGGCAAACGTCGACGGCTCGAACGCGATCCAGCTCAGTCATGGCCGCTTCGAAGCGGGCGCGGCCTGTTCGCCGGATTCCAAGTGGGCTTATTATTTGCCGCAGGGCACGGACCGGGTGTGGCGGGTTCCGCTCAGCGGCGGCGAGTCCGAAGTCGTCCCGGGCACCGCAATCCCGCACGGTATCATCGGGTCTACAATTTTGGGGATTTCACCGGATGGCAAGACTCTGGCGTTTCTTTCCACCGTTGAGCTGCCAGTAGCGGGACTCACAAACGTGCAGAGGGTGGAATTGGTTCCGCTCGATGCCGGACCTGACCCGGTGGTGCGCGCCGTTGAGCCCGATCATCGCATCGCGACTGGGGCGAGATTTACTGCCGACGGTAAGGCTATCGTCTATGCGATCCGGGATAATGGCGTAGACAATCTTTGGTTTCAGCCGCTCGATGGTTCCCCCGGCAGGCAGATTACGAACTTCTCACATGAGCTAATCACGACGTGGCATTTTTCTCCGGATGGCAAGACCATCGGCATGATCCGAGGCCATGTGGAATCCGACGTGGTGATGCTGCACGACACCACCGGCACAGCCAAATAGTTTGGTGCGATTCGTCGCCCTCGTTGACTTGCGAGGGCGCGACGTCTAAAATCGCGGACGCATGCCTGAGATCCCGTCGCTCATCGGCCAAACAATTTCGCACTATCGCATCGTCGATCGCCTCGGCGGCGGCGGCATGGGCGTGGTCTACAAGGCCGAAGACACCCGCCTGCACCGTTTCGTCGCGCTAAAATTTCTTCCTGATGAGGTTGCTCGCGACCCCCAAGCGCTCGGCCGTTTCCAGCGGGAAGCGCAGGCCGCCTCGGCGCTGAATCATCCCAGCATCTGCACGATCTACGACATCGGCGAAGAGAATGGCCGGGCGTTCATCGCCATGGAGTTTCTCGACGGCGCCACGCTGAAACATTCCATCAACGGCAGGCCGATGGAACTGGATCGCCTGCTGGATATCTCGATTGAAATTGCCGACGCACTCGATGCGGCGCACTCGCAGGGAATCGTTCATCGCGATATCAAGCCCGCCAATATTTTCGTTACCCGCCGGGGGCACGCCAAGATTCTGGATTTTGGCCTCGCCAAGCTGGTGCCGGCCGCATCTGGCACCGCGCGGGTGGGCGCTGAACTGCACGGCAGCATGACTCACGCCACGCAGGACTCGGCGGAAATGTTCACCAGTCCCGGGACGGCCGTGGGCACTGTCGCGTACATGTCGCCGGAGCAGGTTCGCGGCAAGGAACTCGATGCGCGCAGCGATCTGTTTTCGTTTGGCACGGTGCTCTATGAAATGACCACGGGCGTATTGCCTTTCCGCGGCGACACCACGGGCGTGATCTTCGAAGCGATTCTGAATCGCATCCCTCCTCCGGCAGCGCGGCTCAATCCGGACATTCCGCCGAAGCTGGATGAAATTCTGCAGAAAGCGCTCGAAAAAGACCGCGAAATGCGCTACCAGGTGGCCGCGGAGATTCGCGCCGACTTGAAACGCCTGCGCCGCGAGACCGATTCCACCGGCCGCGTCTCGGCGAGCAGCGGCTCGCAATTGGCCGAAAGCGCCGCCATCCCGCTCTCGGGCGCCGCTGCATTGGCGGCGACGCCGCGCCCCGGCTCGCAATCCTCCGCGCCGTCCGTTCAGGCGTCCTCCAGTTCCACCGTGCTGCAGGTCGCGGGCCAGCACAAAATGGGAGTCGCCGTCACTTCCATCATCGTCCTGGTGCTGGTCGCGGCCGCAGCCTTTGGCGTTTATTCGCTCCTCGCGCGCAAGAAAGCTCCGCGCTTCGAAAATTTCGCGGTTACTCCGGCCACCGAAACCGGCAAGGCCTCCGTTGCGGCCGTCTCGCCCGATGGCAATTACATCCTCAACGTGCAGCGCGACGCCGGCCAGGAAAGCCTCTGGCTGCGCAATGTCCCCACCAATAGCAATACCCAAATCGTGCCGCCCTCCGACGATATCTACCGCGCGCTGAAATTTTCGCCCGACGGCAACTTCATCTATTTCGTCCGTGATGAGAAAGGCGAAAAAAACGTCAGCAGCCTCTACCGCGCCCCCGTGCTCGGCGGCAATCCCGAGCGCGTGGTTCACGATATTCGCTCGAACATCAGTTTCTCGCCGGACCGCTCGCGCTTCGTATTCATGCGCTACAAACCCAATCAAGGCGAGGGCGACATCATCATCGCCAATGCCGACGGTTCCGGCGAAAAAATTCTCTCCCAGCAATCCACGCGCCTCCGCTCGCCCGATTGGTCTCCCGACGGGAAATGGATTGTCGCCGCGGAATTTGTCGGCGATAAATCCGCTCTAAGCTCCCTGGACATCTTCGATGCCTCCACGGGAAAAAAACAGACCTTCGCCCAATCCGACTCGCTTCTCGGCTCCCCGCTCTGGCTGCCCGATGAAAGCGCCATCCTGGTGATCTCGAGCGGCCGCAGCTCCAATTTCAATCGCGAGCAGATCGGCATTTTCTCCTACCCGCAGGCCGTCTACCGCCCGGTCACCAACGACACCAACGACTATCCGAGCCTCAGCCTTTCCGCCGACGGCAAGACGATCGTGACCGTGCAATCTCAATATGTCGGAACCGTGCAGGTCGCTTCCTACGATGCCAAGGGCGCCGCGCAGCCCGTCACCGTCAGCACCCGCCCGCCCACCAACGACTTCACCTGGTCCCCCGACGGCAAGCTTCTGCTCGAACAGGAAAATGGCATCTTCCGCATGGACGCCGACGGCTCCAATCGCACCCCTCTCCTCCACGATGATGCCCCGTCCTTCGATCCCATCTCCTGCGACCAGGGCCGCTACATTATTTTCGGCTCTCTTCGAGGCGCGGACAACTCGATGAATATCTGGCGCATGGATGCCACCGGCGGAAATTTGAAGCAGCTCACCACCGGCATCAACGATTCGCCGGCCATGTGCTCTCCCGACGGCAAGTGGCTCGTTTACTCCAGCCTCGATTCCGGAAAATGGCTCGCCAAAAAAGTTTCCGTGGACGGCGGCGCTCCCACTCTGCTTTCCGAGGCTCTGCTCACCTGCGGTTGTGTCAACGTCTCGCCCGACGGCAAAGACCTCGCTTTTCAAACCCAGCCTGTCACCGGCGGCGCCGTGGTGATCAAGATTCTCGACTTCGACACCTTGCACCCCATCAAGGATCTTCCTCGCGATCCGCGCGCCGGCGGCGAAATTCGCTATACGGCCGACGGAAAATACATCGGCTACCCGATTCGCGACAAAGGCCTGTATGCGCTCTGGGTCTCGCCCGTGGACGGGTCGCCGGGCCACGCCGTCACCGACTTTGCCACCGACCGCATTGAAGATTTTCATTGGAGCGCCGACGGCAAGAAACTCGGCGTCTTGCGCATCCACTTCGATAGCGACGTCGTCGTCCTGCACGACACCACCGCCGCCAAGTAGCGCCGCGACTCCCCCCCGTCCCCGTCAGCAGCAGCCAGAGGTCTTCCGGCGATCCCGGCAGCGCGCGCAGACGTCGCGCAGGGGGACTGCGCCGTGGACCGGGCCGGGAACGCGTAATTTGGGGAGGGGTGGTGGGTGGAGGGAGTCTCTAAAATAGGGGGTGGTATTTCCGCGATTAGAGGCATGCCGTAACGATTGTTTTCAATGGGTTGGAGGGTGGTTCTAATTTTCCATACCGCGATTAAAAAATGTGTATTGGGCCTTTTTGCGACGATTTCGAGGTGCGAAACGCGGGTTTCGGGGCGATTGGGGCGACGAACGGAGCGGTCCTGCGCAGAAACGGAATGATTTGAATGCGATCCGGAGTGGTTTGTGCAGCGGCCCCGCTCGATGCGAGCGCAGTTGCCGCGGTTGGCGGCAGTGCCCGGCGTCGCGTGGCGTTCGGCCCTCATGTTAACTGCTCCTTTACGTCTCTACTTCGGGAATACATTAGCACTGAGAGAAAAAAAGAGCAAGGAGTGTGCAGAGTTGTGTGGAGTTTTTTTTAAATTCGCGGCGGCAGACGCAGAAGGAGTTCCAAAATGGGAATTTCGAGGAGGGGGATGCCATCGCCTGCCACCTGGGTCTCGGCTCCGGCGCAAGTGGTGTCCTGATTTGAGGAAACGCCGATCAGATTGCGGCACTGAGCGTGCGCCGAATCCACTCTGAGACGGTCTGTTTCTTGCGCCTGGCAGCCAATTCAATCGCCCGCAATTCGTCCGGCGTGACGCGCACGCGCAGAGTTCCAGCCTTCGCGTGTCCCTTGGGGAGGGGTGGCCGTCCGGCTTTCCTAGGCCTCTTCAATTGCGGCATTGTCTCTAAACTCCTTGACGATAGCGGCTCGCACGGCCAATAGGGGCGACGTGACAGGGCCAAGATGCAGCACGGTCACATGCCGGGGCTTCTTCGGATTGTCTGTTTCGTATGCCCATACGTAAGCCTTCGGCGCGTTATGTCCGTGAAGCTCGAATACTTCCACGGTTCCTTCCCAGATAGTCTTGCCTTCAAATGTCTCTTTGATTGGAACGCTCTCGACGTGCGAGGACTCGACTCCGTGCAAGCGTCGAATCACGTCTTGCAATTCTTCGATATAGGTCACGCGGCAACCTCTGTGAGATCGCGCACCGGCCAGAAATTCCGGTGGGGGGGTCTTTCTTCCAGACGATTCTCCCGAATTCATCGAATTACTGACGCCCGCAAAACAAATCCCGCATCTTGCGGCCTAGGAGCTTCTGGCAACTCTTTCCGCCGCGGACGCCCAAGCGCATGATTGTATCGTGGTGAATGCCTGTCATGCGCTCGATTCACAGGATGCTGGAGCCTTCCACCAGCGCGCTGATGACCGTTACTTGCTTGTCGGTGCTGAGGAC
>JBAVQT010000347.1:0-6585 GCA_049694295.1 Candidatus Acidiferrales bacterium | reverse complement strand
GTCAGCTCGTGAATCCGCTGCACGTGCCGCGCGTTTTCGATCGCGATCGCGGCATAGTCCGCCAGCGCCTCCAGTAGCGCCATATCGCGCGTGCTGAATCCTTCGGGCCCGATGCAATTGATCAGCTCGATCACGCCCAGGCACTGCTCGCGGAAGCGGACCGGCACGGCCACGATGGAGCGCGTCTCCATGCGCGTGCGCTCGTCCACCTTCGCGAAGAAACGCGAATCCTGGCTGGTGTCCGGCACCACCACGGCCTGCCCCGTCTGCGCCACCCATCCCGCCAGACCCTGCCCCAGCTTGATGCGCACGTCCTTCAGCGCCTCGGCGCCCTTGCCCGTCGCAATCTCAAAAAACAGCTCGCCCTTGTCCACGTCCATCAACAGCAGCGACCAGGTGTCCGGCCGCAATACCTCGTTGATTTTTTCCATGATCGTCCGCAGCACCTGATCCAGCTGCAATGACGAGGTGAGCGCCTTCCCCAGCTCATGGAACACGTTGACGTCGCCGCTCGTCTCCGGGCTCACTGCCACGGGCGGCACGACCGGGTCCGGAGCGCGGCGGCGTTCGATGCCGTCGAACGGCTTGCTTCCGGGTGCGTTTTGGATGGAGTCAGTCAAGGCGATTCGCGTCTCATCCGGGCAGAGACTTCCGACCTTGGCATTATAGTGAACCATTTTCGACATCCGCAACGTCCTTGGTGCCGGGAATTTCCCAAAGCTCAACGGGACTCTCATCGGCCGATTGCGGTATTTCTTTCGCTACTTTCGGTGCGGCATTGACACACCCGGAACCCGCGCCTATATTTTTGTTGGCGGTAACACTTTCGGATGTCTTCGACACCTTTCGGCGAACAACTGAAGCGCGAGCGAGAACTGCGCGGCGTTTCTCTCGAAGAAGTTGCCGCGGCCACGCGCATCCCCCCGAAGTTTCTGGAAGCCATCGAAAACGAAAAATGGAGCGAACTGCCCGGGGGAGTCTTCAACCGCGGTTTCATTCGCTCCGTGGCGCGTTTTTTGGGCCTCGATGAAGACAATATGGTCGCCGAATACGAGCTGATGACTCGCGATCAGCCCGAAACCCGCAGGCCCGCCGAAGGGCCGATGCACCTGGAGCGCAACTGGACCGCGCTGGTCATCGTGATCCTCACAGCCCTGGCCCTGCTGGCCGGCGCGCTTTTTCTGGCCTTCCACCTCTTGGTGCGACTGCACGCTCGGCCGCACGACGCTCGCGCGGCGGCGGCCATCAACGCGCCGGCGGTGACGGGAACGGCCTCGAATCCCGCGCCTGCGGCGAGTCCCGGCAAGACAGCAGCGACCTCGGGGGCGGTCCAGCCGGCCAGCAGCATGGAACTAAGGATAGATGCCGGTAAATCGGCGCAGGTGACCGTGGTCGCCGACGGCAAAATCGTCTTCGGCGGGCGCCTGAGAACCGGCGAGTCCAAACGATTCAGCGCGCGCGATACCTTCGACGTAACCTCGAGCGACGCCAGCGCGCTGCTGCTCGAACTCAACGGACGCATCGTGCCGCCCATGGGTGCGCCCGGCGAAATGGGCAACGTCCGCCTGACGCACCAAGACCTGAACTCCTCTTCGGAGGCTCCTCATTAGCGCGGAATTTCTCCAGCAGATTCGCTCCAACCACGCCAGGCCGGAACAAAAACTCGCCGTGTGCTCCGGCGGAGCCGGTCTCGCGCCCGAAGATCGCGCCGAGATACTTGCGATTCTGGCGTCGGACGCGGACGAGGCGATGGCGGAGCGCGCCAAGAACGCGCTGCTGACGCAGCCTGCGGAGCCCTTCGTCGCCGCTCTAGCCCCTTCGAGGACAGGCGCCGATCCGCGCCTATTTCAATATTGCGCCCTGCACCTCAGCGAAAAACCGGGAATCGCGGATGCTCTCGCCAAAAACACTGCGTGTCCCACGGCTCTGGTCGCGCGCGTAACGCGATTTCTAAGCCCCGAGGGCATCCAGGGTCTGCTCGACGATCTCGACAGGCTCAGCTCCGATCCGGCGCTGGCCGCGGCGATGAAACTCTTGCAGAGCTGCACGCCGGAGCAACGCGACCTGGTCGTCGAACTCGAAGGTGGCGCGCCGGCGATCGCGGATTTCGAGGAAGCCGCCATCGAAGCCGAGCCCGATGTGCGGAAACGCCAGTCGTTGCTGCAGCGCGTCTCCACGATGAACGTCGTCGGCAGGATTCAGTTGGCGCTGAAAGGCGGTCGCGAAGAGCGCATGCTGATGATCCGCGACTCCAATAAAATCGTGCAGCGCGCCGTGCTGCAATCGCCGCGCCTCACCGACAGCGAAGTGGAAGCGTTCGCGGCCATGGCGAACTTGACCGGAGAAGTGCTGCGAATGGTTTCCATGGCTCGCAAATTCATGAAGAACTATGTGGTCGCAAAAAATCTGGTGAAAAACCCCAAGACGCCGCTGGATATTTCGCTGCACCTGCTGCCGCGCCTCAACGCCACAGATTTAAAAATTCTAACGACCAGCAAGAATATTCCGGAAACGCTCCGCAGCACCGCGCTCAAGCTGCATCGCCAGCGGAACCAGAAAACAGGCTGATCGCACGGCAGCGCGCTGCACGGGGCGCGATTTTTCGCGCTATTTCTGCACGCCTGGCGAGGGCGCCAGCGAGGCGGCAATCTTGACTTTGTATTCCTCCGCTTTCCGCAAAATCTCCGATTCATCGAGCGTGAGCATCTGGCGATCTTCCATCACGGGGCGCCCCGCGATGATGACGGTGCGAACATCCGAAGCCTTCAGCGCGTAAACCAGCTCGGAGTAGACGTCGTACATAGGCGTGGCGTGCGGCGCGGTGGTGTCTACCACGATCAGGTCGGCTTTCTTTCCAATCTCTAGCGAACCAATCTGCTTATCGAGATGCAGGGCGCGGGCGCCGGTGATCGTCGCCATCTCGACTACCTGTTCCGCGGGCAACGCGCGTGGATCCATGCGCGAAACCTTCTGCAGTTTCGCCGCCAGATCCATTTCCTCGAACATATCCTGATTGTTATTGCTGGCTGCGCCGTCGGTAGCGACACCCACGGCCACGCCGCCGGCAAGCATTTCCACTACTGGCGCAACGCCCGCTGCCGTCTTCATATTGCTCGATGGATTGTAGGAGCAGCCCACGCCGAAATGCGCCAGCGTGGCGATATCCGCCTGATTCACCCAGATGCAGTGCGCGCCGGTGACGTCGGGTCCGAGCACTCCCGCTCGCGCGAGATAGGCGACGGGTGTAAGCCCTGTCTTGGCGCGGGATTGTTCGAGCTCAAAAGGAGCCTCGGCAATGTGGATCAGGATCGGCGCGTGATTGCGGCGGGCCAGAGCGGCGGAATCCTGCAGTGTTTTTTCGGAGCAGGTGTAAATCGAGTGCGGCCCCACGGCCGCAACGATGAGCGGGTCTCCTTTCCAATGATCGAGATACGATTGCGTGTAAGCCAGCGCCGCGGCGGGAGTCTTGTTATCCGGCGCGGGAAAATCGATGATCGTCTCGCCCAGCACGCCGCGCATGCCCGCTTGCTTCGTAACCCGCGCCACGGCGTCCTCGAAATAATACATGTCGGCGTAGGTGGTGATTCCCCCCCGCAACATCTCCAGGACACCGAGTCGAGTACCCCAAACTACGAAGTCTTCATTGACGTTGCGAGCCTCGGCCGGAAAAATATATTTGTGCAGCCAGTCGTCGAGCGAAAGATCGTCGGCCAATCCGCGGAAGAGGCTCATCGCCGCGTGCGCGTGGGCATTAATCAGGCCCGGCATCACGATAGCGCCGCGCGCGTCGATGATTTTTGGCGCGTCGATCTGCGCGAGAATTTCGTCGGTCGCGCCAACTGCAACGATCGAATCCCCACGGATTGCAACCGCTCCTTGATTCAGGATGCGGTGCTGAGCGTCCATGGTAACGACAGTTCCGTTTGAGACGATGAGATCGGCTTTCTCTTTAGCCTGCGCGAAAGCCGCGACCGCCAGAATGCACGCGCTCAAGAGTAAAGATGCCAGGATATTGCAGGTCGAAAGTCGCGAGAAAATCCGGATTCGAGTAAGGTTCAAAAGTATCTCCCTAGCAAAACGTCGATCAACAATTGCAAGCAGTCTATGCAGCGCCAGTGAGCGTTATCCGGGCTGCGCTCCGGCACTGCAAGTTACAGCGCTCGCGAAAAAACGCACCGATCGCGCACGGCCCAGGACGATCCGTGCTTCAGAGAAAAGACGAATCAAACGGACGCGGAAGCAACGCGGCGGAACTCTCCTGCAGGATTTTGCCGTCGAGGTTCGCGAGAATCACGGGAACGTCGCCGCAGAATTCCCAAATGATCTGCCGGCAAGCTCCGCAAGGAGGCGTCAGCGTAGGCGTGTCCGCCACGATGGCGATGGCGTCGAATCCGCGCTCGCCATCCGAAATCGCTTTGAAAATCGCTGTGCGCTCCGCGCAGCAGGTAAGCCCGAGTGTGGCGTTCTCCACGTTGCATCCGGTTATCACGCGTCCCGATTGCGCCCGCAGTGCTGCCCCCACACGAAAATTGGAGATCGGCGCGTGCGCGTTTTCGCGCGCCTGTTTCGCCGCAGTGATCAGCGAGCTGTAGTCCGCAGCCATGCGCGACCGATTCTATTGCACCTGCGCGAAAAAATCCCCTGCGAATTGAGGAGATGCTCTTAAGCGTCCCACTTCCTTCAAGCGGCGTTTCGTTTCGGGCCGGCAGCCGGACGCTTCCTACCGCTTCGAATCTCTCTGTTTACAGGATATGCAGTATGGGCAGGCTTGCGGCTATCTGGCAGGCTGCTGGAAAGCATGCAGTGCGCTGACGATCTCGGTGAATTGCACGCCTGCGGATGCTATCTCGGCTGGCCGTTGTTCCGCTGGCCTTGCGGGCCCTGCGGTTGGCTGAAATTCCACCTCGAGTTCAAATCATAAGGAGATATATGAAAACGCCCAAGTTGTCAGTGCTCGCGATCGCGCTGTTCACGGTGGGAATGCTGGCCGGTTGCACGGAAACGCACAAATCGCCGGACGTTTCCGGCACCATTCGCACCTCGCTCGATCAGGCTGGCCTTAAAGACGTGTCCGTCAGCCAGGATCGCGACAAAGGAATCGTGACCCTGGGAGGCCACGTAACCAATGACGGCGACAAGATGCAAGCCGAGACGATCGCAAAGTCTCAGGCGGGCTCGCAGGTGGTGGCCGACCAGATCGCCGTGCTTCCCGTGGGCGAGGAAAGCGCCGCGAAGTCGGTGAATTCCGATCTGGATGCCGCCATCGAAAAGAATCTGGATGCCGCGCTGATCCAAAACAAATTGCACAAAGATGTGAAATATGAAGTGAAGGCCGGCGTGGTCACGCTGACGGGCGACGTGCATTCGGAATACAAGCGCACGCTGGCCGAGAAAGTGGCGACGGGAGTTCCGAACGTGCAGCAAGTGGTGAACGATTTGCAGGTGAAGAACCAGAAGGCGCGTTCTTCGCAATAGCAGCTGTCCCGCAAAACCGCCGAGAATTAAGTTGTGACGTATTTTGATTTCGTCCAGACGCTGACGCCGGGCGCGAGACCTTGGCGTCGGCCTGGACGAGAATCAAGCTACTCGCGTGGGTGATTTGTCGCGGACTCGCCATGTTCGCCCGAGGACCCTCAAGGCCGGACAGTTTGGTGGCAGTCGAAATGCGCAGCGAATACCTAAATCACTAGCGGTCTATGGCATTCATATTCGCGGCGGCGTACCGGTCGCCGGCAATTTCATTTTGCGGCACGGCGGCTTCGAGCTCAGCCACTTCGGCAGGAGTCAGATGAACGTCGGCCGCGGCTGCATTTTCTTCCAGATATTTCCTGCGCTTGGTTCCCGGAATTGGCACGAGGTCCTCGCCTTTCACGAGCACCCACGCCAGCGCAAGTTGGCCGGGTGTAACGCCGCGACGATCGGCGATCGCGCGAATACGCTCAACCAGCTTTCGATTTTTTTCAAAATTTTCACTCGCGAATCGCGGAAAGCGCAGCGAGCGCGAATCTTTCTCGCCCAGGTCGCCGGGCTTCGAAATCGCGCCGGTGAGAAAGCCGCGGCCCAGCGGACTATAGGGCACGAATCCGATGCCCAACTCGCGGATCGTCGGAAGAATTTCCGCTTCCACGTGGCGCTCCCACAGCGAATATTCCGTTTGCAGCGCGGTGATGGGATGTACTTTGTGCGCGCGACGAATCGTGGCAGGCGAAGCTTCGGAAAGTCCGAGATACCTTACTTTGCCGGCCTTCACTAGATCGCCCATCGCGCCCACGGTCTCCTCGATGGGCGTCCGCGGGTCCACGCGATGCTGATAGTAAAGATCGATGTGATCCACGCCCAGCCTGCGGAGCGAGGCGTCGCAGGCCGCGCGGACATACTCGGGCTTGCCGCTGATGGCCCAATGCGTGGGGTCGTCTTTCTTTCGGACGTTGGCGAACTTGGTGGCGAGAAAGACTTCGTCGCGGCGTCCGCGTATCGTCTTGCCGACCAGCTCTTCGTTGTCGCCGATGCCGTAGGCGTCCGCAGTATCGAGGAAGTTGACGCCCAGGTCGAGCGCTCGCAGGATAGTTGCGGCCGATTCCGCGT
>JBAVQT010000346.1:0-6603 GCA_049694295.1 Candidatus Acidiferrales bacterium | reverse complement strand
CGCTTACACGGACGTGGCGATCGATCAGGCGCGCCGAGCCATCGACGAAACGCTGAGGCATACGTAGAGAGTCTTGACGCGCAAAGCCTATTCGCTGAATAGCAAGCGGTAGATTCCTCCGCCCAACGCGCCGCCGATCAGTGGCGCGACCCAGAAGAGCCAGAGTTGACCGATCGCCCAGCCTCCCGCGAAAATCGCAGGACCGGTGCTGCGAGCTGGGTTGACGGAACCATTCGTGACTGGAATTCCCACCAAATAGATCAGCGTGAGGCCGAGCCCGATCGCGATAGGGGCGAAGCCCTGCGGAACTCGCTTGTCCGTGGAGCCCATGACGATCAATAAGAAGAAGCAGGAAAGAACGACTTCAGTGAGCAGGCAGGCGAGGAGAGTGTAGTGGGCGGGCGAATGCTCGCCGTAGCCATTGGACGCGAACCCGGCGGAAGCATCGAAACCGGCTTTTCCTGAAGCGATGACGAAAAGGAGGCCGGCGGCAGCGATGGCACCGACGACTTGCGCGATGACGTAAAGAAGGAGATCAGAAGCAGGGAAGCGTTTGCCCACGACGAGCCCGAGCGAGACGGCGGGGTTCAAGTGAGCGCCGGAAATGTGGCCGAGGGCGTAGCACATGGTGAGGACGGTCAGGCCGAAGGCTAGAGCAACGCCGAGGAAGCCGATACCGAGGTTTGGAAACGTGGCGTCGAGGACGGCGGCGCCGCAACCGCCAAAAACCAGCCAGAATGTTCCGAAAAATTCGGCTGTTGCACGTTTACCGAGTGACATGGGCCTCCTCCGTCGTTCATTTCTTGTTCGTGCGCGAGTGATGGTTGAGCAATGGCCGGAGGCTATGATTTATCACGGAACTGAGGCGGGCGCACCCGTTTCCGCTCGCGAGGGCGGCTGCGCCAAGCGAAGGCGCAAGCGAGCCGGACCTGGGCGCGAGGACGCTGAGCGGCTCAGCCGTGAAGGTTGAGGAATCCTCCGTCGAGAGGATAATTCGCGCCGGTGATGAAGGACGCCTCATCGGAACAGAGATAGAGAGCTAGGGCCGCAACTTCCGCAGGAGTCCCCATTCTTCCGACCGGCTGGGCATGCGACAGCTTTTCGAACATTTCTTTTTCCTTGCCGGGATAGTTTCGACGCAGGTAATCGTCGACGAAAGGAGTATGCACGCGTGCGGGCGAGATGCAGTTGCAGCGAATATTATGAGCGAGATAATCGCGCGCGACGGAGTAGGTCATCGCGATTACGGCGCCTTTACTGGCGGAATATGCGAAGCGGTCGGCAAGTCCTACCGTGCCGGCAATGGAAGCCATGTTGAGGATGATGCCGCCGCCATTGGCCTTCATAGAAGGAAGGCACGCCAGCATGCAATTGTAAAATCCGTTCACGTTTACGCGGAAAACTTTCTCGAAATCCTGGGGGGATGTGTTTTCGAGTTTGCCAATGTGAGAAATGCCGGCGTTGTTGACCAGGATATGAATTGGGTTTTTGCTCGAGAGCTCCTGGAAGAGGGCGAGAATGGCGCGCTGATCGGTGACATCGCCAGCGTGAGCCGTGGCGTGGACGGAACCGATTTCGCGGACCGCTGCCTCGGCCGCATCGCGATCGAGATCGAGGATTCGGACCCGCGCGCCGCTTGCCGCGAAACGCTCCGCAATCGCGCGGCCGATGCCGCTGGCACCGCCGGTGACCACGGCAATTTTTCCGTCGAGCCGGAATGCGTCGGAGATTTCTGGTTGGTTCGTCAAAAATGCACCTCGTCCGATGATCGCGCCAGAATCGTTGCCAATGATATCCTGCATGTTGCCCGAGAGCTTCAAATTCGTATGGGCTTTGACGGCGGGCTTTGACGGCGGCGCCGAGGGACGCGCGGATCTATGCGCCACACAGTAGGCGGAACCATGAGCGATACGATGGCGGTGCGATGACGAGCGGGTCACCGGTGGAAAGCAAGAGAGTGCGGTGGCGCGGGCGCCGGGCGTGGACCCTTTCCAATGGCCGCATCGCGGCCTGCTGGCTCACTGGCGGTGGACATCTCGCGTCATTGGTGTACCGAGCGGATGAGGGCGAGAGCGGCAATCTGATTTGGGAAGCGCCGTGGAAAACGATCGAGCCCGAGAGCTATTCCCCTGGAGCGCACGCCCGCAAGTACGGGCCACCGCCTGCTGGAAAATATCTAGCCGGATACACCGGCCACGCGGTGTGCCTCGATTATTTCGGCGAGCCATCGCGGGAGGAGGCGAGCCGAGGCCTGCCGCTGCATGGCGAAATCGCATCGCGGAAGTGGTCGGCGGCGAGCGGAAAGCCGGCGCGAGGCGAAGCCTCACTCGTGATGCGCGCCACGGCGCCCACAGCCGGGTTGCGATTCGAGCGGCAGGTAAGTTTACGGACCGGCGAATCCGCGATCAGCGTGAAAGAAACCGTGACCAATGCAGGCCGCCGAGACCGCTTTTTTCAATGGGTGCAACACGCTTCCTTTGGGCCACCGCTTCTGCAGACGGGTGAGAGCGTTTGCGTGCTGAATGGGGAGCGCGGCAAGACGTGGCCTCACGGTTACGAAGGCCGGCCAGCGCTGGCGAATGACCGGGAATTCAAGTGGCCCATGGCGCCAGCCGCAAACGGACAAAGTGTGAACATTTCGCAACCGTTCGCTCAACAGGGATTAGGCTTCATCGCGACAGTTCTACTTCGGCGCAACGCGAAATTTGGGTTCGTTGGCGTGCTCAATTGGCGCATTGGAATTCTGGCCGCGTACTGTTTTCGGACGGCGGATTTTCCGTGGGTCGCGGTGTGGGAGGAAAATGGCTCGCGCGCCGGCCAGCCATGGAATGGCGTGGCGCAGGTGCGCGGCCTCGAATTCGGAACCTCTCCAATGCCCATTGGGATACGGCACGCGCTGCTGCAAGGACCGCTTTTCGGTGTGCCGGTGGCGCGCTCGATTGCGGCGGGCGCAAGCCAGAGCGCGACCTACGACGTTTTCGCAACGAGCGTGCCGAAAACATGGCGCACGGTGGGAAACGTTGAATTCGCAGGCGGAAAAATTTGTGTGACGGGCGGCGCATCGTTCGAGCCGGGCCGCGCGACCGAACGCATCGAGTTGCCGGCAAAGAACGTGGAAGATATCGCCCTCGATTGATCGGTGGCGCCGGTCAGTCGCGCGGCCCACTGCGTCTGGCATCCATCTCTACTACCTCCGAGTGACGCCGCGTATTTTTGCCGTTTCTGAAAGAACGCTCGATGGCGCAGAAACGCTGTCTGAATGGAGTCGCGGGCGATTTTTTTCTCGAGGAGGACGGCGACGTGAGCATGGAAATTTATCTTTTAGAGACGCGTTTGTGCACGGTCATGGACGTGAATGAGGATTTTTCATTTGAGGAGAACCCAAGTCCGACGGAGACAATCCGAAGATCCAAGCCTGGGAGGCTCTCATGCGGAAATATCAGCAGCCATGGGCCGGAGCGCGCCCGGGTGAAAAATGGCAACTCATGGGACGCATTTTTAAGCTGGAAGCGGAGCTTTGAACGGTTTTAGGACAAGACCGTACCAGACAAAAACATGGAGTGGACCCTGTAAAGTTTTCGTGTGCAAAATTGTCGTGGAGGTATGAGCAGCCTCGGAAATGCCATTGGGAATAATGGTCGGGGCGAAAGGATTTGAACCTTCGACCTCCTGGTCCCGAACCAGGCGCGCTAGCCAGGCTGCGCTACGCCCCGACGCTTTTGACGCTTTCAACCAGTCTAAGCTGGATTACAGCAGTGCGCAACCGCTAGGTTAGCTGCAATGATTTGAAGCGATCCGTCGAATCGTCATGCCCGCCGCCGATTTTGGTAAGCCCCTTAGCGTGCCGACAGGTTCGTGATCCCCAGTAGCAGGGTTATGCCGGATGTCAGTTTGATAATCTCGCGCCCAGTTCCGTGCAAATCGAGTCGCTATTTTGCGGACTCCTGGAATGATTCGGCTGGATCCAGCGAGCACTGACGCCAGAAGGCGGACGGAGAGAGAGAGCCGTCAGCGAGTGCCTTGACGCTGGAGATGGTGGCGGCGATTTGTCCGCCGTCCGCCGAATCGAAGACGACTACTATCCCTTCGACGGATTGATTCGCCGCGACAAGGGCCGCATAGCTCCGCAGGATGGTGGATTTTGCAAATGCCAGTTTTTCTCTCCCGGAAGTTGTGGCGGAAGGCGACGAAGGCTCAACCCATTCGATTCGTACCGTCTTCCCCTTTAGAAGAGCCCAGGTGCCGCTGAAGGGGCTGGTTTCTTCCTTGGCGAGCTTAAACATCGGCGCACTGGGCGACGGCGACGCGGAATCGGCATGATCGGCGGAGTCGGATGCTTGCAGGTAGCCCGGGGGCATTTCCAATTGCGACCGGCGCATCCAACCGCGCGCGGCGCCGGAAATCTGGACATGGACCCAAGAGCCTTCGACACCGAGGATTTGAAATTCGTCCTGGACATCGGCCGCGAGCAGCACCGGGGAGCCTTCGGCCGGCTTTGCGAAGACCGGCGTCTTGGCATGTTTGACCGCGACGAGATCGACGGGACGGGATTGATTGTGAAGAATTTCCTGGAGATTCTTGACGTCGGAAGTGAGATCCAGTGCCCGCTTTTCGTCCGCTTCACGCTGAGCTTTTATGGATTCGACGCTCTCGCCGGCCGGTAACGGCGCCGCAGGCGATACCGGCGCGGAACGAGGAGCGACAGAAGAGTCCGCCGACGACGAGGAGGAAGACTCGAGTGAGGATTCGTCGGACCCCGGCGCTGCGGCGGCGGGATCAAGGCGCACAGCCGGACGCAAGCCTCCCGTATTCGCAGCGGGACTGGACGGTACTAAGGAAGGCGGCGCCGCGGGAGCCGGAGCGGTTGCTCTGCCGGGAGCGACGGCTTCCTCGATCCGGTCGAGGAAATCATTCTCAAGCCGCCCATTGGACACCAGCACACGATAGCCTGAACGCGCGGGCACAGGATCGGTATACCACGCGGTGATTTTGGCAGTGGCTTGCACCAAGGTGCCTCCTCCAACGGCGGGCGCGACCTGAAAAGTGCATTCGTAATAGCCTCTCTCGAAGTGATCGAGCGGCTGGTCTGTTTCCTGAACGAATCCCTCGAGAGTGGGCAGGCGCCCGCTGGAGGTAGCGCGCATGGTCTGGACGTAAGCCTGCACTTCGGCGACGGATCTGGGAACGATGCGCTGATAGACGGGAGCCTGCGCGGTAATGATTCCGGCCGGCACCGCGAGCAGGCAGAGGACGAGGCGCGTCAGAACGGGCAACCTAGGTAAACGGCCCTTTGCGTTAAAGCAGGAGGATTTTTTCACGGCAGGGGTTCCACCTGGTCGCGGCGAAGCCAGCCGCGATGGCCATCGGCGGTCTCGACACCGTACCAGTAAGTGGTAATGATTTCGACGAGGAGATTGGTGTTCGCCGGAAGGATGTCAAGTTTGCCGGCTCCGCGAAACGGAGCGGCTTTCAGTTCTGTGTTTGGAGCAATCACTCGCACCTCCAGGGTGTGGTGGAGTTGGTTCACCTGCTCTTGCAGGCTCTTCACGGAGGCTTCGGCGTCGCGGAGACGCGCGGCTTCGGAGTTGCGTTCGCGAGAGATCGCGGCGGCTTCCGAATCGAGCTGTCTCTTTTGAAGCACTTCGGCGGCCTGCTGCTCCTCGCGCTGAATTTCGACCAGATGGCTCTGGATCTCGGCGAATTCGCTGGTTTCCACGGTGGTGTTCGATTCGTGGACGCGGTTATTTCCGTCTTCCACAAAGACCGCGTCGATCTGCAGATGGGTTTGCATGGCCGACACGCCATGAACGATGTAGCGCACGGTGATGATGCCGATGTCGGCGCTGTCTTTAAAATTGCGGGGCGCAAGAGCATCTTTGCGGACCTTAAAAAAGACGTGGCCTTCACCGGTCCAGGCGCCGTAATAGGAGGAGGTGGTGGCTGGCGTAGCGTCCGTTAGAGTTTTTTCGCGCTCGTAGACGTAAGTGCCATGGATGGTCTCATCCTCGACCACGGCCCGAACGGCCTTCAGTACGTCGGCCTCCGAAGCGGTCAAGTCGATGGCAAAGCCCTCGGCTGCGGGGGGCTTTTTCTCGTGAAACGAAGAAAGCAGAGGCGTGGTTGGCGACGCGCCGGCCCCGATCGGAGAGAGCAGCAGAAGTAGGACTCCCACATTACAAGGCAGGCGCCACGCTGCGCCAAGCGGCGATCCTTGCCTTTCGCGAGCGGCAGGTGGCTGATCCAACGGTTGAATCGAAGTCCGTCTCGTTCCCAAGCTAGTTTCCCCCGGTCTGACTGGCTGCGAGCCGTCCGACAAGTCGTACCCCGGCTGGGTTAAGGTGTCAATCCGAAAGTTGATAGCCCCAGCGGCGGCATTGGGGAATATTGGGAAGAAATGAACCAAGGCTGGCTAATTCCTAGGAACCTCGGTGAAAATAAGTAAAGAAGTGTTAATTTTTGTGCTTGCAATCTTAATTTTCGAGGAGTACGTTCAATTCGTTTTTTGGATTGGTACGAATTGTTTTGGGCTATTGCGGAGAAAGCCAAGCCCCTCACATGAACTCATCTACCACAATATCGGCAGCCAACCGATGCGAATGGATC
>JBAVQT010000345.1:0-5010 GCA_049694295.1 Candidatus Acidiferrales bacterium | reverse complement strand
GCCTTTGCGCTCTCCGACGCGATTCGCGATGCCAAGGAGAAAATCCGCGAGTGTTCGATCTGCAACAACATCACCGACGCCGATCCTTGCCTCTTCTGCGCCGGTCCCACGCGCAATCGCAGCTTGATCTGCGTCGTCGAGGAAGCCACCAACATTCAAGCTGTGGAAAAGACCCGCCAGTTCAACGGCATGTATCACGTGCTGGGCGGCGCGCTATCGCCGCTGCAAGGCATCGGCCCCGATCAGCTGAAGATCAAAAGTTTGATCGAGCGCTTGAAAGGCAACACCGTCGAGGAAATTATCGTCGCCACCAGCCCGACCGCCGAAGGCGAAGCCACCGCCGTTTATCTCTCGAAGCTGATCAAGCCGCTCGGCGTGCGCGTCACGCGCATCGCCATGGGAATTCCCGTCGGCTCCGATCTCGAGTACGCCGACGAAGTCACCATGTCCAAAGCCATGGAAGGCCGCCGTGACATCTAACATCATCACTTCGGATTGCTCTTGTCATGCAGGTCCAGCCCAAAAGCTGGATGATCTTTCGTACCCGTAATCTTGATCGGCAGATCGGTGCCTCCATTCTTGCCTTTGAAAAAAGGATCAACGGCCTTGAGGAAAAAAGACCTCACGCCCGTCGTCGTCTGCGACAGCTTGGCGTCCATCTTCAAGTGCCCGTGAAAATCGAGCGCCCCCGAATCCAGATTGTAAGTGCCCGCCAGCCGAATCGCCGCGCCTGTGACTCTAAAACTCAGGCTCGAAAATTTCACCACTGAGTTATCCACCGTGAATGCGCCCTGCAGCGCCGACACTTCATTGTCCACGTCCGTGTCTTTCGGTCGCCCCTGCCCTCGGCGGCTGAGCGAATCGATCTTGTCCTGCGTTTCGGGACTTGTGAATCGCGCCTCCACCACGCCGAACTGGCCATCGAGCTTCAGCCGGTCCAGCAGGTCGCCGTTCGCGCCGTCATTCCCCGGCGGTATAAGTATTTTGGTCTTGAGCTTCACCGCGCCCGTCATCAATGGTTCGTCGGAACTCACCACCAGCCGCAGGATGTCTTCGATCCGCGCATCGTCCGCCACGGCATCCAACTCGATTTGGCGGCCCTTCTCACCCTCTACTCCAACGACCTCACCGCTCGCGTCAATCTCCGTATTCAAAAACTTCGCGGCCACCTTCTTCAGATAGGTATTGCCGTTGGTGCCGTCCACGATTGCTGTGTAGTCCGTGTGCAGATCCAGGGGATGCTTGGCGGTGCGCAGCGCGAAGTCGGGAGTGTCCGTCTCCCCATCGACGTGAAGGTAATCGAGCGGTCCGCCGTATGAGCCTTTCGAAGATAGGAAGCCGCGCAGTCCTTTCAGAGTGCTCATATCCGCATGGTCGAATGTGAAGCTGGCATTGAGTGGAGTAGAACTCGGCTCGTCGCCCTGCCACGGGCCGAATTTGCCGCTGGAGACGATTTCGCCGCGCGGCACGTGATTCGTCAGCATCGCGGTGAACGCCGCCGGACGGTCGAAACTGAAGTCCTTCATCTCGAGGTGATGAATGTCGAATTCGCGCGGTGGCTTGCTGGTATCGGAGCGCAGCACAGTCAGCACCACGTCGTCGGCATGAATATCCTCGACGAGCACGGGGTATTTCTTGGCCAGGTCTTGCTCAGTGGGTTGGATCATCGGCTTCCCACCAGGCACTCGCGGTGGCGTATGAATTTGCAGACCGTAGAGGTAGACACGTTTCACGTGCGGGTGGGGCAGCAGCAATCCCATCAGACTGGCCTCGACCTCGATCTTTTGCGCTTCGATCAGCGGCGGGAGATCGGTTCGGGCGTTGTGCCGCACTACCAGTCCGCGAATCGTCACGCGTGCGCGCGGGAAGAGGGCGACATCAAGAGCGTCATATTTCACCGAGCCGTGAAAATGGGTCTCCAGCGTATGCAGAGCTCTCGATCGGATCACTCCCTGCAACCGCGAAGCCTCGATCCAGAGCCCGACCACCAGCACGATCCCGACGATTGCGACACCGATCGCGACAAAACCGATCCATCTCCGCATGTTTGCCTGGCCGCCTTTTTTGGAAAGTACCTCGAGCAACTCGCAACGTCATTGGACTTCACGATAACCGAATCGCGTCGCACCCGGCGCGCAATCGGCACCCGGGCACTGCGCGCCGCTCGCTCCCTGCCCACTTGGCTGTTGCACGGAGTAAGGTGACGTGTATGGACAGAAATGGCAGCGGAGCTTGCCAACGGCTTTCTTCCGGCAGCATATGGCGCAGGTACAGTAACGAATATGCGAAAGGCTGAACGGCGGCGATGCGTGCGATCGGCATCCCGCTGATCCTGACAGGTATCATCATCCTCCTATTGATGCGCTGGAAGCTCGGGTCGGTGCTCCTTGCCGGCGCGCGGATTGTGCTTTGCTCGCAGAGAACCTTCCATCCCTCCGAGAGGCCGCAGGTGGGCTGGAACAGCTAAGTTACCATTTCGCAGCAGGAGGTAACGTCATCCAGCCTGTTCCATTATGGAATGCTACCCTTAGCAGATCGCAGTGGGAGGCGCATTTGAACGAGTCCGTACTGCCCAACGACGCTGGGAACCAGAAGCGGCGCAGCACGCGCATCGTGCAGGCGATACCGCTGACAGTGGCGGGTGTGGATGCTCTCGGGCAGCCGTTCAAAGAGCGCACCACCACGACGATGGTGAACTGCCACGGTTGCAAATATCAGTCCAAGCATTACGTCCCGAAGAATTCGATGGTGGCGCTCGAAATTCCTCGACCCGAGCCGGCGTTTCCGGCCCGGCGAGTGCAAGGCCGGGTCGTTTGGGTTCAGCGCCCGCGCACGGTGCGCGAACTCTTTCAGATCGGGCTGGAATTTGAGACCCCTGGAAACGTTTGGGGTATAGCATTCCCCCCTGAAGATTGGTTTCCGCTTCCCGGCGAAGAGACTGCAGAAGGATCGGCATCGGCGGCAACCGATCTGACGCACGAGTTGAGTCTTGCAAACGCTCCACCTGCTCGCTCGGCCGAATCAAGCGCTCACGGGACTGCTTCGTCGGCCGTTGCTCCTACGAAGCCAATCGCACCCGAATTTATCGCGCCTGCCGCGCCAGTCTCCGCCACGCCCCTAGAAACCGCGAAGTCTCCAGCGGCGGCGCCGGCGCCAGACGATAACAAGATTCACGTGATGCCGTCCGCGCCACCGACGCAGGATTCGCAGATCGTGGCGCAACAGATGGCGCGCATGGTGGCGGAAGCAAAAGTTACCCTGGACAAGACGCTCAAGCGCGGCGCCGAATCGGCTATCACGGAAGAAATGGCGATCGTGCGCCAGCAGCTCGATGCGCAGCTGCACGACGCCGTCGAAAAAGCCATCAAGAGTTCCATGGATCGCGTCTCCGAATCCGCGGCCAAGAAAATGGTTCAACAAGCCGCGGCTCGCACGACCGCCATCATCGAAGAGGCGCGCGTGGCCAGCCAGGTCTCCGCCGGACAGCTGGATTCCAAAGTTCGGCTGGCCGTGGAACAGGCCGTCAGTAACGTCGCGGAACAAGCAGCGCAGCAGGCCGCGCAGCAAACGGCGACACATAATCTAAAATCGGCAGTGGATGAAGCCGTGGAGCGTGCGCTGCGCGAGCGCGAAGCGAATACGCCGTCTCTCGAAATACTTTCCTCGCCGCAAGCCGCGCAGAATCATCTCGATGCCTGGCGCAAGAATCTCGAAGAAGCCGCGCATAGCGTCCACAGCCAGATCATCGAACAGACCAACGCAGATAGCGAAGCGGCTAAACAGCGCTGGCAGGAAAATTTCAAATCAGCACTTTCCGGGGCCACGCAGACTCTTGACAACCGGATCCAGGAAGCGTCACAGAGTGCGCTGGTTCAAGCCGAAGCCGAGGCTTCCGTGCGCGCGACTGCGATCCGCTCTTCGCTCGATGAAGCCATCGCGTCCGCACGAGCCACGATCGAATCCATGGGTGCTGGCCTGCAGCAGGAGCGCGCCCAAACCGAAGAAACGAAAGGCCGGCTTACGGTCGCGGCCAATGCCGCCATCGAGCAGGCGCGACAACGGCTGAGCGAATTGCTCGCGGTGCAATACGAAGAGATCGGCCGCAAGACCGATGAGATCGTCGCGGAGCGCGCAAGGCAGCTTGAGCCGGTGATCGAGGCTTCGGCGCAAAAAACAGCCGATCGTGTTTCCGCGGAGTTCGATCAGAAACTTGCCCCGAAGCTGGCCGAAGTCCAGCAAGCTGCGAACGATCTTTCGGCGGCGAATCAGCGGACCGAGGAACTTCGCCGCGTCATCCAAGAGCAAGCGCGCCAGGTATCCGCCGAAGTCGCCGAGCTGCGCGAGGCGTTGCGCTCGGATATCGAGCAAGCCAGCGATCATGCCGTAAGAATACAGGAAGCGGTACACGAGCAGGTCCAACAGGTGTCGCAACAGGCCATCGAACAATCCATCGAGCGGCTGCGCGAACAGACGGCCCAGTTGCCCGCCGAGCTAGAGGAAAACTGCCGTAAGGTACTCACCAAGGCGGAAGAGGAATTTCATCAACGCAGCACGGAAGTGCAGCACGAGACGTACGAATCGATGGTCAAGGCAGCGGACTGGTATCAGAAAAAAGCGCAGACGACGATGCAAACCACGTTGGAACGCGCCGTCGAGCAATCCACTACCAGTCTGCGCGATCGTGCCGCGGAAATTTCCAGCCTGGTCGCGTCCGAGCTCGATCACTACCGGCGAACTTACGTGCAGCATAGCCAGGCGCAGATTGAAGACGCCGCCAAGGAAGTGGTTGTGCGCGAACGCGAACGGCTTGGCGAAACGGCCGAAGTCGCCGCCGCCGATTTCTCCGATCGCGTCGAGCGCGTGACGTCGGAATCGATTCGCCGTTTCGAGAACACCTCTCGAGAAGCTCTCGAAAAGGCGCGCTCCGACATGGAGTTCAATCGCGAAGGTTCACTGGCGGAATTTCAGAAGCGCCTCGAAACTCAGGTGATGGAAACGGCTGAACAGGCA
>JBAVQT010000344.1:0-16146 GCA_049694295.1 Candidatus Acidiferrales bacterium | reverse complement strand
ATTGACGACATGCATGACACTACCGACCGCGCCTACTCGGCGTGGCCGGAAAGAATTTACATCGTGGATGAATCGGGGACCATCGTCTACAAGGGCGGCCTGGGCCCATTCAATTACCATCCGGAAGAGGCGCGCGCCTGGCTCGCAAAGCGCTTCCCCGCCTCGAAGCCAACTCAGGCCAGCGCGCCAGATGCTCCGCCGGCGATCGCGCCTGCGGCCAATTCGTCGCCCGCTCCAGGGAGCGCGCCCGCTTCCGCGCCGGCCCCGCGCACGGGATCGTAGACTCTCGATCGGCCAACAGCGCCTAGCGCACCGGTACGCTGCCGCGAATTTCCTCGGCAGCCGCCTTGGCGATCTCCTCCCACTCCGGCAAATGATGCGCCACTCCGATGCGCTCCAGACGCTTGGCATCGAGCGCTTGATATACGGGCGCGCTATCCAGCGGCGGTCCGGGCGGATGCAGGTGCGCCAACGCGTTGGCGATGTGCACGATGCCCACGGCGTCCAGCTCCTCTAGCGGCACGCGCTCCGGCCGGTGATGATGCGCCACGGCCTCCACCACCGAACTTGGCAGGCCCCAGATGCCCAGCAAGTACGCGCCGATTTCCGCGTGCGAGACCCCGATCAGCTGCTCTTCGATCTCAAAGAGCGGCTTTTTTTCCTCGAGCGAACCGCTCACCGCTCGCGCCAGATGCTTCGGCGAGCTCCTGGCCAGCACCAGCTTTCCCACGTCGTGCAGCAACCCCGCGACGATGGCCGCGCTGCGAATGTGCGCCGGCGCCGGAATTTCTCCCGCGATTTTCGCCACCAGCTGCGAGTGCAGCTGCACTTCCTCGATCGAAAAGCCCGGAATCGGCTCGCCCTCTTCGAAAACTCGAAACACCTCCGCGGAAAGCACCAGATTCTGAATCATGCCGATGCCCAGGTGACTGACGGCCGTCTGCACGGTGGAGATTTCGCGCGGCAATCCAAACACCGGCGAGTTCACTAACTGCAAAATCTTCGCCGAGATTCCCACGTCCTGCTCCACCAGCCGCACCACATCCTCAATCGTCGCGGCGGAATCGGCCAGCTTGTCGCGTAATTCGAAATATGTGCGCGGCATCACGGGGAGGTCTTGCACCGAGCCAACGGTGATCGCCATTAGCTTGCTGTCCAGCACGTTCGATAGGCTGGTGGCGCGTTCGATCGCTACCCGCAGCATCGCGGGATCGCACGGCTTCACCAGAAATTGATGAGCCACCGGAATTGCCCGCAACGAGGCCGCCAATTCATTTTGGCTGCAAAGCACGATCCGCACCACCGCCGGAAAACGTTCGCATACCTGCTGGAGCAGCGCCGCGCCGTCCATTGCGGGCATGTGCGCGTCGGCAACCACCACGTCAAACAAAGTGGCGTCCAGCAGCGTGAGCGCGGCCTCGCCGTTGGGCGCGGTGGCAATCTCCCAGTGCGAGTTCTGCGGACCGAGCGTTCGCTGCAGCTCTTCCAGCACCGCGGGTTCATCATCCACAAACAAGATTCTCTTCATGCTGAGCTCCCTCGCGCCGCACCGTCGTGACGGCGCGGCAAACATCCCTCCGGCGTTCAAGTCCGCGCACCGAGCGCGAGCAGCCACAGGCGCGCTAACGCAAACGGGCGCGCGTCACCGGCCGCGAGAAGGGGTGTGAAACTACGTTTGAAGAAATTGCGCTTCGAGAGGGAACCACTGCCGCGCCGCATGCCAAGGCCGCAAAATCACCTCGGCCGCCGCGGAACAGCGCCACACCAAGTATAGAGCTTTGCAGGCGGGCCGCGCTGCCTGCTCCGCGGCGCGTGCCGCAAACGCCATAAGCGGCTCCCGGCGAGATGCGGGTGGGGCGCAATAATTCGCGCGCGCTCCCCGGTAGTATTGTAGGCTTGCCGCAAAGGCTTACGATGGCTTCAATCGGAACGAACCGTGCTTCTCTCCCTTTCCACGATCGCTTCTTTCGTGCCTCGCGGCACCGAACTGGCCGCCGTGCTGGTGGTGATCTGCTTCTCCGCCGGCCTCAACGTCTACGCGACGGTCGCCATGCTCGGCGTACTGGCGCGCTTCGGCGTCCTCGCGCTTCCACCGTCGCTCCACGCAATCGAAAATCCGTGGGTGATGGCCCTTTGCGGATTGCTTTTCGCGCTCGAATTCGTGGGCGACAAAATTCCCGTCTTTGATCTGCTCTGGAATGCCGCGCACACGTTCATCCGCGTGCCGGTGGCCGCGCTGATCGCCTACGCCTCCACATCTAATCTTCCGCCCCGCGAACAGATCGCCGCCACCCTCATCGGCGGATTAATCGCGCTCGCGGCGCATGGCGGGAAGATGGCGGCGCGAGCCGCGGTCACTGCCTCGCCCGAGCCGGTCTCGAATTTTGCGTTGAGTGTTTCCGAAGATGCGGCGGTGGTGTTTCTGACGTGGTTCGCGACGCAGCATCCGTTCGCGGCCGCCGCGATCGTGCTGCTGCTGATTGCGTTGATCGTAGCGATGGCTCGCGCTGTGATCCGCGCGCTGCGCCAGCTTTTCGACGAAGCCGAAGACGCGCTCACCGAAAATGGCGCGCCGAAGCGTTAGTTCGACCCGGCGCGCCCCCGCGAACTCTTCATTGCAGACCAGTGCGCGAAAATAGATCTTCTCGCCGAGCGCCGCAACCTATTGCGGCTTTTTCTTGCCCAGCAATCCGCCCAGCACGCCCGCCGCTGCGCCGCCCGTTGATTTGCCGCCCAGCGCCGCCGCGCCCAGTCCGCCTTTCGCGAGACTGCCGGCCATGGCCGCCACATCGGGAATGAAAATTGGGTTTGATGTGGTGCCCTGAATTTTGAATGGAATGCCGCCGCTCTTGCCCGATTTCCCTCCCCCGCCTGCGCCACCGAGCAAGCCGCCCAATCCGGAACCAAGTTGCCCCGCGGCGCCCGTCATCATTCCCGCAGCTCCGGCAAGCTGCGCCACCATGCTGCAATCCAGTTGCCCGCTGGCGCTGACGTTGCCATTGCCTGTAATCGTCCCAATCGTCGGTACGACAATGTTCAAATTTTGCGCGTGCGTGCCCGATGGATCGACGCGAACATCGGCGCTCAGCTTCTGAATCTCGGTATCCGACCCGCCGCTGCCCGCCTTACCCGTGAACGCCTGCAGCGCGGCCAGCTTTGCGCCCAGATTAAATCCCGAGAGCTTGGCGTTCGCCAGATTGATTGGGCCGGTAATCGTCAGCTTGTCCACCGGGCCACTCAACGTCAGATTGGCGTCCAGTGTTCCCGTTTTCAACGATGAACCCGACGGCAGCGCCACACCCACCGCCGGCAGCACTCCTTCGAGATCCGGCACCGGCATGGCCTGTCCGTTTAATTTCATCTGCACGCTGGTGGTTTCGCCCGCCGTGTTGTAAGTCCCCGTCAGCGTCGCCAGCGCCTTGCCCACATGAATGTTGCCCTGGGTCAGCGTTCCCGTCTCGCCTTTCACGTCGTACGTCGTCGCATAATCCACATTGACCGGCACGCTCGAAGGCGAACCAGTCGCCGACATTTTCAGCTTGGTGGTCTTCACCGTTCCTTTCGCAGTCATCTGGCGGCCGTCGGAAGAAAGCGAACCTGTGAAATCCAGAAGTCCTCCAATGCCCGATGACGCATCCACGAATCCCGTCGTCGCCAGGTCCAGATGCTCGACATCGACCTGCGCGTCCAGCGGCGTTTGCGCCATATCGCTGCGATTGATCGGACCGGCCTTGCCGTCCAGCTTGATCGCCGCGCTTCCCGGACCCGTGGCCGTCAGCTTGAATGGAAATTGAGTGGTGTAGGAAAGGTCGGAGGCGTCGAGGTCCACGTTCTGATAGACGCTGGGCTTCTCGCGCGAACCCACGGCGCCGACGGAGATCGTCCCATCGGAAATTTTCAGCTCCTGCACCGAGAAATCGGTAGAGCTTGACGCCGCGTCCGACTTCGCGGCCGGCGCCGGACTTGCTTGCGAGCCCTTGGCGATCCCGCTGCCCAAAGTCGAAAAATTCCAGACTCCGCCGTGCGATTTCAGGAGCGTTACCGAAGGCCGGTCAATCGAGAACGATCGTACCTCGACCCTTTTCGAAAAAATCAGCGGCAGCAACTCGACGCCGACCGTGAGCTGTTTGGCCTGCAGAAACGCCGACGAACTGAATGCGGGATCGTCCGCCACCGAGACATCGTCCACCGTGACGCCACCCGAAAAAATCGCCAGCGAAAGATTCCCGATGCTCACCTGGCGCCCCAGCGCCGAAGTTAGATTGGATTCGATTTGCGGCTTGAATTGGTTGGCGTTCACGAAGAGCGGCAGCGCCAAAATGATCACTATCAGCAGCGCCACAACGACACCTACCGCTATCAGGATCTTTTTTTTGTTCATGCGGAACCTCCGGGGAGAGCTATTCTCGATCGGGGCCGGGCCCCTAGCGCCGGCTGGGGAGTCGTATCATACTCCCGCCCGTTTCCGGGCGGCAATCACCGTTTGGCTCATGCCCGCGACATCAATCGTTCGCTGCGCGACGCGCACTCTGCGTTTTTTGTTCCGGTCCGGCGCGCCGCGCCCAAGTTGTCGAAGTTGTAAAAGTTCTCCTGCTTTAGTTTGTCGCCGGGGCTTTGCCCGCGTCGGGAAGCACGGCGGTGGGATACAGATCCGGAAGCGACTTGTTCTTCTGATCGCGCAGTTCGGGATGAGGCAAGGGCTTCCGTGGGATCATCTGCTCGCGCATCGCGGCGTTGTAGACGAAGATCGCTTCCACCACGGCGATCTGCTTCAGGTCCGCGGGCTGCAAGCGCTCGTAGGTATCCATATTGGAATGGTGCGTGCGCGTCTCGTAATCCATCGGATCCTGAATGAACTGGAAGCCGGGAATGCCGACGGCGTCAAACGACAGGTGGTCCGTGCCGCCCGTATTCCGGTTGGTTACCGTAGTCACGCCAAGATCCTTCAGCGGCGCGATCCACTGCTCGAAGATGCCATCCACTGCTGCATTGCCCTGCGTGTAGATGCCTCGAATTTTGCCCGTTCCATTATCAACGTTGAAATACGCGGAGATAAGTTTCTGCTCGGGCTTCGCGGCCAGCGGACCCGCCGCCTTCCGCAAAAATTCCGGCAGCTCCAGCTGATCCGGAGCGGTGGACAACGGAAAGCTGCCGAAATGCTGGCTGACGTATCCCTTACTGCCGAAGAGTCCTTCTTCTTCGCCGGACCATAGCGCAATGCGGATGGTCCGCCGCGGCTTGGCGTCGATCGAGTTCAGGATGCGCATCACCTCCATGGCGACGATGGCGCCTGCCCCGTTATCCGTCGCGCCCGTGCCCGCAATCCAGCTATCCAGGTGTCCGCCGACCATGACCACCTCGTCCTTCAGCTTCGGATCGGTTCCGGGAATCTCGGCAATCGTGTCGAAGCCGTGCTCGTGGTCTCCGGTGAATTTGGTTTCGACGTCCATCTCAATCGAAACAGGAACGTGATTCTCAAGCAGCCGAAACACGCGCCCGTAACTCTCAATCTGCGCTACCACCACGGGAAATGGCACTGCCGTGTCTCTGTGATAGGGAGCGCGGCCGAGCGCGGCGCCGTTGTCGTCAAAAATAATTCCGGTGCCACCGCCGTTCGCGGCATCGCGGCTGGGAACGATGACGCCGGCAACTTTCTCCTCGGCCAGGAATGGAATGATCTTGGTGGTGAGCTTGGCGCGCTTGACGTAGCGTTCGATCCGCGCCTGCAAATCGGCATTGCCTCCCACCGGAAGCGATTCCATATCCTTGAGCTGCTGGTCGGTGTAGCGCTCGAAGAACGCTTTGTCGGGCACCGGCACATCGCGCATCGCGCCGAGCAGGACAATCTTGCCGGAAAGTTTGCCCTTATACTTCTCCATGTCGCTCTCATCATTAATCACCACGGAGATGGCCTGCGCGGTTACCGGCCCGTTCGTCGAGGCCGACCAGGGCGTGGCTTGCACCACGAAGACGGCTGTATCTGGCTCGCTCATGCGCGCCCAGGTGTTCAGCTGTTGCCAGCCCATGCCAAATTCGCCCCAGTCTTCCAGGTGCGCGTTGACGCAGCCCATCTTGGTGAGCTGGTCGCGCGTCCACGCGTTGGCCTTCGCCATGTTGGGCGAACCCGTCAGGCGGGGTCCGATTCCGTCGGCCAGACCTCCGGCGTAATCCATCACGTGAGAGTGCTCCAGACCCTCTTCGCGAATCGCGTTGTACGCATTGAGATCGATCGATTCGACAGCGGGCTGCTTCATCTGCGAATCGTTCCAGCCGGCCTGCTGCTCTTCGGCTGTCTTGGCTGGCTTCTTTTCTTTAGGATTGGAAAAAACCGGGCCTGCTACGAACAGGACTGCCGCGGCGAAGATCAAGCTGCGCTTCAGAATCATTATTATTGCCTCCCACAGCGGAATTTCTTTTTTGGATGCAGATGGCGCAACCGGCCAGTGCAGAACAACAACGGATTCCGGCTCGGGCCCCGATGTCGCCGGAGCCAGCCGGCGCACATATTAGGTTGCGACCGCAGGCAAAGTCAACGCGCGGAGCGCAGTCAGCCGCCCGCATCGGTTCTGAGGCCATTCCCGATAAACCTCTCGCTGCTTGAAAAGAAATATTTTGCGTTCTGCGAGTGTAGATGCAATCCTTGCGCCGGAGACGACCCGCCATGTGTTTTTCAGCGACCGCGAATTTTGTTGGCAGCACCGCTCTGGGCGCCGTTGGCGTCGTTACGTTGACAAGGGTCAAGCACCGGCGCGAACTGCTCTTCGCCACGCTGCCGATACTCTTCGCCATTCATCAGTTCATCGAGGGATTTGTCTGGCTGGGGCTGGATGGCATTCTCTCGTCCACCATCGCGCACAACATGGGGGCCGCGTTCATGCTCTACGCGCAGGGACTTCTCCCCTTCTTATTGCCGCTCAGCGTCCTGCTGTTTGAGCCTGACGGAAAGAGCCGCAGGCGCATGCTGCCATTCGTCGCGCTCGGCGGAGGAACCACGCTATATATATTGTGGGCGTTGACGGCCTATCCTTTGCAGGTGTTCGTGCGCGGAAACAGCATCGTGTATATCAACCAAGCGACTAACAACACGACCGTCGCGATACTTTACGTCATCGCAACTTGCGGCTCGCTGTTTTTTTCCAAGGTCAGAGCCATGGTGATCTTCGGTATCGCGAACCTTGCGATTCTCCTGGCAGTCATGGCCTTCAAAAGGTATGCGTTCACCTCGCTGTGGTGCGCCTACGCGGCCATCGCCAGCGTGATAATCCTCGCCTACTTCTGGAGGAGCCACAAAGGCCGGCCCCTCCTCTACGCGTAGGTTTTGCAAAGGTCCGTGTTCAGCATTACCGCGCGAGTCCGAGATTGCCGGGAGGGCCCGCCTGAGGGCTAGGGCTGCGCGGCCTTGGCCTGCCGCGCTTCACGCTGCGCGCGGATTGCCTTCATCTGCTCGCGATTTGCAGCCACCCGCTTCCGGCCGTCCGGCGAAGCGTCAATTAACTTTTCCAGGCTGGCCGCAAATTGCGCTCCATAGGCGGCACGAATCTCGCCCAACAGCGGCTCGACCTTCGAGAAAACCCCAATGTGTTCGCCGTTGCTGTCATTGAAGAGCTCGAGGCTGATCGCTCCGTTGTTCACCAGTCCCGCCGCCATGCCCCAATACGATAGGACCATGCGCAAATGTCCGCTATGCTCGCCAAACATGGCGTTGTTGAAGTCCGCCAGCGTTTCTGGATTAAATTCCTGAAAATACCAATCGCGCGCTTTCCGCATCACCTCTTCGCGACGCAGGTCGTACAGTGTAAGAATCAGTCCGGCTTCTTCTTGTTTCGACATGGGTAGCTACGCTCCTTTTTCGAAAAACCCGGCGTCCACGCGGCGGCGCCTCGTATGAGTGTATCAGACGGCTCGCGCTCGCGATGCCGCAGTTAGTTTGTTGCATCCGGCGGAATCGCCGTACCGGGAACGAGCTCGAGCGTACTCGCCTTGACGAAGTAGGCATTCGCGTCAATGGATCCGGGAGGGCCCGTGTGAGCGAATCGAGCCGATCCGACATCCTCCACGGGGAAGTTGATATCCTTGCCGGGCCCCACAACCTTGAAAACCGTGCGGCCCGCCGGAATTCGGAAGGTGATGGACACCTGATGAAGATCCTGCCCCGGAATCGGGCTGACCGTCAGTATCCCGGAAATATCTTGATTCGAGGTGTTCGTGAAAGCATACGATTCTTTCGGCGCACGAATTTTCTGGTTGGTCCCGACCGTGAAGACGTGGAAATTGCTGAACGTGTGGCGCCGGTAGTAACGGTCTTTGTTTATTTCCACGTAAAGTTCGGCGCTTTTCGGAAGCCACAGCTCTTGCTCGTTGGTATGAAATTGCACCAGTGCATAGTCGATCGCAATGCGCTCCTGCGTCAGCTTGATCTCCGGTACCGGCTTGACCAATTCCGTTTCGAGCCGCGCCACTTGAAAAGTACCCGCGTCGATCATGGCCAGGCCTTTCAACGGAACCCCGTGAGTATTCTTGTTGACGACGTAGCTCCGGATTCGGTTGGGGCGGTCGGCCCGCTGCTCGAAATGAACCACCCACACCGGTCTTCCTCCATACTCTGCCATCCCATCACACGTAAAATTAAATTCGGAGGCGAGTTTCGGATGAAAGATTAGAGCCAATGCCGGCAGGCCCATCGTCGCAATCCCGGCGGGAAAGCGGCCCGGATCGATTTCCCCATCCCGGTATTCATCGATCAGGAAGTCTCCGTCGAGACCCCTGGAGACCACCACGACATACTCAAACGAACGAACTTCAGGTGCGCGAACTTCACCGCGCGCATTTACCGCGAAGTGCTCCACCCGCTCCGTCGCGCTGAATCGTTCGAGGTTGTTCACCAACTCTTCCGCGCTCTGTCCCACGGCCTTCAGCACCAGCGGCAGCGGACAAGCCGCGCCGGACAAGGCGGGAGGAACAGCGTCGTCCTTTTCCAAAGCTGCGATTGATTTCTGGGCTTCCTCGATCGTAGTCGTCTCCGAAATCGGAGTCGGGAGTGAACCCAAGACCATACTCGCCTGAGAAGCTTCAGGCGTCATGGTCAGAAAAGCAGTGACAGAAATTTGTCGGACGGAAATTTCGAGCGTCTGTCTTTCAGTTACAAATCCGGGAGCGGTAACTTCGACGATGTACTTGCCAGCCTCGAGATCGGTGAAACGTGCTTGTCCGCCGGTATCCTGGGCGCGGTTCGCAACTTCAGAACCTCCGCTGGCGAGCAGATGGATCGTCGCGACGCCGCTGAACCTCTCGCCGTCGGGAAGCTTTAGACGCACGTCCAAGGTTCCATGGGTTCCGGCGGGCGTCGTCGAGGCTTGCCGCGCCGGCGTAACCCGCGCGGATAGCACTAACGCGAGTATCAGACTCGGGATAATGAAACTCCGGCGCACGTTCACTCCGAAAAGTGCGTCCCCAAAGAATGCGGCGAAAATCACTGTGGAAGCGCCGCCGGGTTCGAGACGCTTTGGGTGCAGTTCTTCGAGAGTTATCCTACTCATTCCATGGCAAGAAGCAACAATTGATCGCGATCGTGACGCAGTCACAACGTAGGGCTGCAACCCTCGCCTTTCATCGGCGCTGGAAATGCGGACTGCAACGGGCCTCGTAATAAATATGCAGCCGCAAGCCATCGCGAGCGCCTTCGGAAATTCCCTCAGCGAGCTTGAATTTCCATTCGCACACCATCTCCATCTCCTGGTGCTCTGCGACGCGCACACTTGGGAGCGCCTACGGCCCCCTCAAAATATCCTCCCCAGCCGGAAAAAAACCCGCCCTTGATTGTTCTCGCCATAGCTCGCGCCCAGCATGAGGGCGCCGATCCGCGTCACGGCCACGTATCCGATTACGCCATCCGAATACGGGCTCGTCGTCCGGTAATTGTCGAATGCGTCGCCCAGTTCGTATCCGAGCATCACGTACGAACGGTTGAACAAACCGATCGGATCTTGCGTTAATTGCCGCAGCACGAAGAAATCGGTGTTGTAGTAATTGTCGCCGCGCAATTGATCGGGTCCTAGCGCGCTCAATTGCAGCGGACCACCGACCAAAAACGTGCCGTAAGGAGTGGCCTCTCCCAGCGTGCTGCCGCCCGCCGCCGTGCCAACGATCACATATTTCTTCGAGAGCGGGTGCGCCGCCAGAAAACGAGCCTGCAGCACCGGGTAATGCCCGAGCCCAAGCCCTGAAACGTTTGGCGCTTCGAAGATCCACTGCGCTTCGGCCGTGCCGCGCAGTCCACGGCGCGGCAACACTCCGTCATCGACGCCGTCGTAGCTCCACTTCGCGCGAATCAGGCTCTGATTTCCGGAAACCTGCGGAAAGGTGGGAATCACCACGTTGGTGTCGCCGATTTCGGAAGATGTCTGAATGTGACTCCACTCCACGCCGGCGCGAAATTCAGTGTTGCGGCTCAAGGCGTAGCCAAAATCCGCGCCCGCGCCCGCTTGCCGAACGAAATACTCCGTCAGTAACACATTATTCTGGTACAGATCCTGATCGTCGCGGCTGATAAAGAGGCGCGGCGCGAAAAACAGTTTCGATCCGTGAATCCGCCAATAATATTCCGAAGAAAGCAGATTCGTGATGCCCACGCTATAGTCGGTGCGCCACTCGGCCAGCGGAAAGCCGATATCGAAAAACGTAATGCGTCCCGCAAAATTAAAACGCGCATCGCGCGCGTGCGAGCCGTCAATGGTCACGCCGAAATTCAGCAGCGGCGGCCCGTAATTTTTCTTATCGAGCTTCACTTCCAGCTCCGGCTCGCCGTCCTTTTCCGTTTCCTGGTACAACGCCGATTCGTAGATGCCTCCGCCCTGCAGGTCTTCGAGCGCGCGCTGCACGTCGAGCGGCGTCGAGGGCTTTTGCACCAGCGTTTCGAATTGAGCTGCCACCTCCGAATCGGCTTTACCCGCTCCGTTAACGGCCACGCTTCTCGGCTGCGCCCACTGTTTTTGTCGTGCGCGCCGCGCGGCCACATAGCGCTGCCATTCCTCATCGCTAACGGCCAGCGTCATCAGAAATAGCTTCTTCGCCTCCGCCGCTTGGTAACCTTGCTTCTCCAGTTCCGTGGCTCGCCCGAAATCCGTGGCCGAAAATTTCGTCAGGTCCGGTGAAATGATCAGGTCCGCCAGGTGCAGACTTCTCCGCTCGTTGTCGCTGATCATCACGCTGATGGATCGGCCGGCGACCTCCACCAGCGAAGCCGTTTTCGGATCGTATGGCGCGCCGTCGTCGAGCGAAATCGCGATCACCACATCGGGTTTCATGCTCCTGACCACGTCCACCGGCAGATTGTCGAGCAGGCCGCCATCCACCAACTCCAATTTACCCTTGGTAATGGGATCGAAAATTCCCGGCAGCGACATCGTCGAACGCAGCGCCGTATCGAGCGAGCCTTTGTCCATCACCACGCTTTTGCCCTGCACCAGATCCGTCGCCACGCAGCGAAACGGCGTGGGCAAATCGTCGAACGTCTGCATGTCGCCGTACGGGGCCGAAAAGCTGCTGATCAGGAAACTCACGCCCTGACCGGAGTTGAGCCCGGAAGGAAGCCGCACCCCGCCTTTCCAGCCCAGTTCGATGTAGTTGCCGAAGTCATGCACGTCCTCCTTACGCCGAAAATTTAGCTCCCGGTAAGGAGTGGAGGGCCCGAAAATTTTTGCCCAGTTGATCTGCGCCACGAAATCATGAATTTCCCCGGCGCTCTCGCCCGTCGCGTACATTCCTCCGATCAAGCCGCCCATGCTGGTGCCCGCAATATAGTCGATCGGAATATGGTGCTCCTCGAACCACTCGAGCACTCCGATATGCGCGAATCCCAGCGCGCTGCCGCCCGCAAACGCCACGCCCACGGTCTTTCGAGTCGCAGCCGGCTGGTAGCCCGGCTGCGAATTCTGTGGGGCCACGCCCTGACGTGCGGCCTGCTCCGCTTCAACCTGTACAGCAGGTTGGGCTGGCTGCTGGGCCGATTGCGCCGGGGCCTGGCCTGGGGCCGCAGTAGCGAAGGCCAAAAAAAGGACGAGACCAGGACCGAAACTGCGAAGGAAAGGCTTCATTGGGTCCTCTTATGTGGATCGTGCATGCCGGCGCATGCACCGATGACGGCCGGCTCCTGCCGCAAATAAGACCGGCGAGGATGAGTTTCCCGGCCTCCGAAAAGAAAGAGTACCGCGAGTCCATTGGAAGCAGTCGCGATTTCGCGGCGCGCGCAGCTTAAGACGCGAGCGATTCTTGCCGCGACGAGATAGCGGACAATAATTGGCTTGCCCCTGCATCCAACTCGTGTTAAATTTAGTTTGCGTTTGTTGCTCTTGTAACACCTTTAAGTTCGATGAAGGGGCTGCAAGTTAACACTTGCGGCCTTTTTTGTTTTACGGCTGGAGGCGGTCGAGCAGCACCAAATAGCTTATAAGAAAAGGAAGTACATCAGTGAAAGAACAAGGAACAGTGAAGTGGTTCAATGCCAGCAAGGGTTATGGGTTCATTCAGCGCCAGTCCGGCGAGGACGTTTTCGTCCACTTTTCCGCGATTCAGGCGGACGGGTACAAATCGCTGAACGAAGGCCAGGCGGTTGAATTCGAAGTGACCCGCGGCCCCAAGGGCCTGCAGGCAGCGAACGTCACCAGCCTCTAGTCCGACGAAAAGAGCGAGCCGGCGCAAGCCGTCTCGCTCTTTTTTTGTCTGCGCGCGAATCCAAACGGTAGCAAATCCGAAAAGCTCCGCAATTCCTGTCCCCAATGCTCTTACTACGCAGTCTTTGCCAGCACCCGCCGCACCGCCAGCGATAGCATCAGCCGCGTGATCCCGCTGATCAGCATGCTGATGCCCACTAAAGTGCCCAGCACCCACTCCGAATTCGACGGCCATGTGCGCCAAATCAGCAACGCCAGCACCAGCGTTATGATTCCATCCAGCAAGTGCCAGCTTCGGCCTGGTGCGCTGCGCGCCCGCAAAAATATCGCCACGCCCAGCACGCCTTCGATCGCCAGAAAAATCGCCAGCGCCAGTGTCAGCGTCGCCAGACCGCGGGCCGGATGCTCCAGCAGGTAAATCCCGATTACCAATGACAGCACGCCCACCAGCAGTTTCAGAATCACCGCACCCGCGCCTCGTGAAAACCAGCCATAGATAAAATGCGCCACGGCGCTGAAAATCAGCATCCAGCCCACAATCAAATTCACCGCGATCCCCGCCTCCAACGGCATGGCGATGGCCACAATGCCCGCGACGATCAATACGAAGCTGACGAAAATGGAAAAACCGGTGGCCTTTCGGACGATTCCGGTCACACTTGCGCTGCTCATTCCTTCGCCTCCTCAAATGCCGGCATGCGCTGCCCTTATATCATTGCCCTAGTTTTACCGCGCGGAAAACTTTGCCACGCGGGCGCCCCGCGGCTTTTCCAGCGCCGAATCGTGTTATGTTTTTTCCGATGAGCGAGAGCGAAACTTCCAGCCACGCCGGGGCGATCCGGCCTGCCGCACGCTTCGCCGCGCGGCACTGGTGGCAGCTCTTGCTGATTTCCCTCGCCGTGCTGATTCCTTGCTACTGGCACCAGCGTCTGGAGGCCGGCGACCTCGGCAGCCACACCTACAATGCCTGGCTGGCGCAGCTCATCGAGCGCGGCCAGGTCAGCGGCCTGGCAATTGTCCGGCTGCATCAAAATGTGCTTTTCGATCTCCTGCTGAGCGGCATTGCAAAATTTCTTCCCTTGCTCGCGGCGGAAAAAATCGCGGTATCCGTGGTGGTCCTGATTTTCTTCTGGGGCGCTTTTGCGCTGGCCGCCGCTGCCTCACGTCGCGCGCCCTGGATGGTAATTCCCTTTCTCGCCATGTTCGCGTGGGGCTGGACGCTTGAGATAGGATTTCTGAATTACTACTTCTCCCTGGGGATCTCGTTCTGGGGGCTTGCAATCTTTTGGCGCGGGACCACTCTCGAACGGCTTTGGATCTTCGCGCTCGCTCCGCTCGCGCTGCTGGCGCAAGGCGCCGGCGCACTTTGGATGCTCGGCGGCGCCGCATACATTTGGGCCAGCGAACGCTTCCCTCTGCGCCGCCAAATCTGGCTGCTGCTGGCGGGCGCGGGCGCGATCTTCGCGCTGCGGCTGTGGCTTTATCACCGCTACATCGCGGACCCGCCATCGTTGCCACTGTACGAATTTTCTGGTGCGGACCAACTGGTCCTGTTCGGCTCGCGATACTGGTGGCCCGCCGTCATCTTTCTCGCGCTCCTGTTAACATCTCTCATTGCCGGTTGGATCGAGACACACCGCGACGCGAACTACTGGAAGCGGTTCGCGCTGGCAGCGCAGCTTCTGGCGCTCGTTCAGGCCGGCGTCTGGCTGCTGCCTGACGGCATTCACTTCCCGCAATTCACCGCCGCGTACTCGCTCATCACGCCGCGCCTCACCATGCTTTCCGCGATCCTGCTTTGCTGCCTGCTTGCGGCAGTGCCGCCTCGCGCTTGGCGGGTGGCTGCCTTCGTGGCTTTGGCCGGGTGCTATTTCGCGATGCTCTATCGCGACACGGGCATCGTGAACGGAATGGAAGCGCAAGCCGAACGATTGATCGAATCCCTCCCGCCCAATCAGCGCGTGCTCGCGACCATCGAACCTCCCGAGGGCTCGCACCTCGTAGTGCATCACATCGTTGACCGCGCCTGCATTGACCGCTGCTTCAGCTACGGCAATTACGAGCCGCCCTCTGATGCTTTTCGAATACGCGTGTTGCGGCCAAATCCCTACGTCATGTCCAACGTCTCCTCGACCGCAGCCATGGAGGAGGGATCCTATCGCGTTCAACCGTCCGATCTGCCGGCCTACCAGATTTACCAGTGCGGCGGCTGGACCACTCTATGCATCCGACCGCTCGCAGCCGGCCAAGAAAACAACGAGACCGGTGCAGAGCCACAGAAACCAACTCCGGCGCTCTAGCGGGCGTTGCCGGGGACATCTCGATGCGCTCCGCGGCGCTGAAATTTGCGGCTCGCGCAACAGTGGTGTATCTTCATCGAGACGACCCAGGGGCGGGGTACGACAAGGAGCTACTATGAAGCGGTTGTTGCAGGACGGAAATTTTCGCTGGTTTGTGACGGGGATGGTGGCTCTATTGATGGCTACGGCTTTGTACGCTGCTTCCAGCGTTTATGATTTCACGCTGCCTTCCATAGACGGCAAGTCCTCGCCGGTGGCCCAGTACAAGGGCAAAGTAATTCTGATGGTGAACGTCGCCAGCCGCTGCGGCTACACCCCGCAGTACACGGCCCTCGAAGCAATTTACAAAAAGTATGAGGACCAGGGATTCGTAATTCTGGGTTTCCCAGCAAATAATTTCGGAGCGCAAGAACCCGGAACGAACGCTGAGATCAAGACCTTCTGCTCGGCCAAGTACAACGTGACGTTCCCGCTCTACTCCAAGGTTTCCGTAAAGGGCGACGACATCACTCCGCTCTACGCGTACCTGACGACCTCGGCCAACCCTAAATACGCTGGCGACATCAAGTGGAATTTCACGAAGTTCCTGGTGGGCCGTGACGGCAAGGTAATCGAACGCTTCGAACCAGCCACTACGCCGGATTCGCCTGAAGTTATTTCCGCGATTGAAGCTGCGCTCAAGCAATAGTTTCGAGCCCATCCTGCCGTCGGGCGGCGGGATGGGCTTTTTTTTCTACGGCAGCAATCCGAAGACGGCCACGCCGGTGGTCGTCCCCACATATACTTTCCCGTTTGCAATCATGGGCGTGACGAATTTGTTGTCGCTGAAATTGTCGCGCCCGCCGGCGGCTTGATTGCTGTTGTAGAGTTCGGTCGCGAGGTTGGTCGCATCGTACGCATGCAGCACGCCACCGCCAGAGTCAGCCTGCACCGCCCAGACGATCCCGTTCGATGCGCCGTTCGCCGAAATGCTGGGCGTCGTGCCCGGATAACCGAAGGAGGTAGCAGAATGGGAAGCAGGCGGTGTTTGAATTTTGGCCTTCGAAAATGAGAAGGCCTTCAAATTGTCGCTGACCGAACCGTAGTAGAGCGTCCCATTGAAGTAGGCCGGCATGGCCCACACGCCTCCGCTGATCCCGTTGGACGTCACTTCCTGATAGATCTGATCGGTGGTCGGA
>JBAVQT010000343.1:0-5770 GCA_049694295.1 Candidatus Acidiferrales bacterium | reverse complement strand
GCATGGGCCGCCAACGGCGCGCCCTCCGGCAATCCAGCCGACGCTCCCGCGCCGCGAGCCTGGGCCGCAGGATGGAATATTCCGCCACCGGATGCAACGCTGGAAATGCCCGCGCCCGTGGATTTGCCTGCGACGGGCGACGTGGATTACACCTATGAGATCGTGCCCACGCATTTCGCCGAAAACCGTTGGGTGCAGTTCGCGGAGGTGCGTCCCTCAAATCGAGCGCACGTGCACCACGCGGTGGTCTATGTGCGGCCACCCGGATCGAAGTGGCTCGCGCACGCCCCGGTGGGCCAGCCGTTTACGGCGGAAAGTCTGACCGACGAGCAGGACCGGCGCGACGCAATGTGGACCGACGCAGACATCCTGCTGGTCTATGCGCCGGGAAGCTTGCCTGATCGCTGGCCCGACGGCCTGGCCAAGTTCGTCCCGGCAGGTTCGGACCTGGTGTTCCAAATGCACTACACCACCAACGGCCACGCCGCCAGCGACCGCAGCAAAATCGGAATGGTGTTTGCAAAACAGCCGGCGAAGCAGCGTGTGCTGACGCTGCAACTCACCAACGACAAGTTCGTGATTCCCGCGGGCGCGGACGATTATCGCGTGGAGGTCCACGGCACGCTGCCCAACGACGCCACGCTGCTCAGCTTTCTGCCGCACATGCACCTCCGCGGAAAACAGTTCGAGTACAACATTCTGCATGCCGACGGGAGCATCGAGACGCTGCTACGCGTGCACTGGAACTTTTACTGGCAATTGAGCTATCGCCTGGCCGAGCCGCGCGAGCTGAAGGCGGGAACGGAGCTGCAAGCCGTGGCATGGTATGACAATTCGAAAAACAATCCGCACAATCCCGACCCCAGCGCGACGGTTCGCCGGGGCGATCAGACCAGCGACGAAATGATGGTGGGATTTTTTGACGTTGCGGTGCCCGCCGCAACGGACAAACAACAGTTTTTTATTCGCGGCAGGGCCGCCAAGTAAGCCGCGAACGATCGAAGCCTGCCGCCGCGCTGCAAACGCTAAAAGGGACAATCACATTTCTGAATAAACTAAAATTTTGTGACTTCGGTGAAATGGAAATCGCGGACCTTCATCGCAGGCACGACCATCTCGAACGCTTCTTCGCCGGCCGCGCGCACGGCGGGGCCCAGCGCTTCGACGCTGGCCAGCATTTCAATCACGCTCTGATTGAAGCGGAAATTGCGAATTCCGCCGGCGACTTTTCCGTTTTCCACTAGAAACGTGCCATCGCGCGTCATGCCGGTTAAGACTTTTTCGTAGGGATCCACTTCGCGAATGTACCACAGCCGGGTGATGAGAATGCCGCGTGCGGTCGAGCGGATCATCGCGTCCACGGAAACGTCTCCGCCGGAAAAAACCAGATTCATGGGCGCTTCGCCGTATTCGTTGGGAAGCGAGAAACCGTGGCCAGTAGGCTTGGCATTCATTTTTCTTGCGGTGGCTCGCGCGTAAACCAGATTTTTCGGAACGCCGCGGTCTATCAGCAAAACTTTCTGGCGTGGGACGCCTTCGCCGTCATAAGGCGTGCCGGTCTGCAGCGGGTGGTACACGTCATCCCACAAAGTGATGTTGTCGCCGAAAAGTTTCTGGCCCATCCGGCCGGTGAAGCAGGAGCGCTTGTCGAGCATGGCGGTGCCGGCAAAATCGTAAAAGAGAAAACCAACCAGGTCGAGCACCGCGGGCGGTTCGAGGATCACGGTGTAGCGCCCCGGCGGCAGCTCGCGAGGCTCGCGCGATGTGGCAGCCTTGCGGCCGGCGGACTCCGCCAGCGCCGCCGGATCAAGCAGCCGGACGTCGGGCGAGTTGGCCTTGGCCCAGCCGGAAGAGTTCGGCTCCAGCACGGTCACCGAAAATTCCGAGCGAGTCTGCTGGTGATGCGCGAACAGCCCTTTGGAATTCGCAAGCATCTGATGATGCGCGCCGGTGGCAAAGATTCCCGCGGCGGTTTGATTATTGTTGGCGGTGATCTGGCAGACGCGGGTGACGGCGCGAGCGCGGTCCTGCGGCGTGGCGGCGGCCGTGGCTTCGTGGTAGCGCGAGACTTCCTGATATTTTTGCGCGCGCAGTGGCGGAAGCAGCTCGGGGCTTTCCGGCTCGTTGCGCGCCAGGCTGATGGCGGAGGCCACCACGCGGCGGAGAGATTCATCGTCCGATTTGTTGGTGCTGGCGCGGGCCGTGCGGCCGTCAACCACGGCGCGGACGGAAATGGAGAGTGTGTTTTCGGCGACGTTCTGATGAATGGTGTTGTTGGCGAAGCGCGTGAGCGCGTCGGAGGACGAGCTGATTTCGACTTCCGTCTCTCGCGCGCTGCTGAAGCCGATGATTTTTTCCGCGATGCGCTGGAGTTCGGCGACGGAAAGATGCCCGAAATCCGTGGGCGCAACGCGCCGGGCGCGGCGAGCAGCCGAAGTTTTTCGAGTGGCCATTATTTTGAGGACGCCACCCCGACTCTGATGTTGCGGAAACGCGCCGGCGAAGCTCCGTGTCCCGTGCCCATCGTCTGCATCGGCTGGCCCTTGCCGCAATTGGGCGTGCCCCACAGAGTCCAGTAATCGCGCGAGCAGATGGCGTCGCAACTATTCCAGAATTCGGTGGTGATGCCGCTATAGCTGGGATTTTTGATCATGCGTCCCTTTTTGCCGCCGGTGATTTCCCAGCCAATTTCGGTGGAAAATTGAAACTGGTAGCGGCGATCGTCAATCGACCACGAGCGGTTGGTCTCCATTAGGATCGCGTCGTCGGTGTCCGCCATCAGATCGTCGAACTTCCATTTTCCGGGCTGGATGCTGATGTTGGTCATGCGAATCATGGGCAGGCGATTCCAGCTTTCGCAGCGCACCGTCCCGCCGGAGCGCGTCTCGCCGATCGCTGAAGCGGTTTCGCGGCTGCTCAAGTAGCCGGTGAAGAGGCCACCGGATATCACCTGCGTGCACTGCGCGGGAACGCCTTCGTCATCGTAGGCGAAGGTGCCGAGGCCCGGTCCGTGCTCGAGGCGTGCGTCGGCCACCACATTGACGATGTCCGATCCGTATTTCAGCTTGCGCAACTTATCGATCGTAAGAAAACTCATGCCCGCGAAATTTGCTTCCATGCCGAGCACGCGATCCAGCTCGATGGGATGCCCGATCGATTCGTGAATCTGCAGGCCCAGCTGTGAGCCATCGAGAATGATGGTTTTCGATCCTTCCGGGCAAGGCGCGGCCGTGAGCAGTGCAACTGCTTCTTCGGCGACGCGCGGCGCGTGCTTCGCGAGATCCAGCCGCTCGACCAGCTCGTAGCCCTCCAGCGCGTGCTGCCCGCCGAAACTATTGGGGTACGAGCGCTTCTGAATTTCGTTGCCCGCAAATGCGGTGGCCACGATTCCCGCGCCCGACTGCATTTTGATTTGATGGATGTTCGAGCCGGTGGTGGAGACGAAGAGCTGATCGATTTTTCGAAAGTTCATCGAGCCTTCGGCGACGGTAACGCCCTTCACGTTCCGCATGGCGCGATCGGCGAGCAGCAAGGTTTCGATTTGCCGCTCGACGGGAATGCGAAAGGGATCCTTGATAAACGGATTCTGCCAGGTATCCACGTAGGACTGCTCGGGCGCCAGCACTACGTCGGAAAGTTTCGCGAGGGCGGAGGCTTTGGCGATGGCTACGGCTTCGGCGGCGCAGGCCTGCACGCCTTCGCGAGTCAGGCGGTCCGTGGCGGCAAATCCCCAGGAGCCCGAAGCGATGACGCGAACCCCCAGGCCGAGCGACTCGGACTCCGAGAGCGTGCCCACTTCCCCGTTTTTCGTGGAAATATCGCGATGGCGAATGTCCATCACGCGCACATCGGCGTAGCTCGCGCCGCGGCGCGTAGCGGTCTCGAGCGCCCAGTGGGCCCAGTCTTGCATCATGCTCGAAAGGTCTCCTGAGCCGCGACGGCCCGGCGAGAGGCCATGACTAGAGCGCTGAGGAGCGACGTGAATGAAGCTTCGAGAAACAATCTCACGGCAAATATTTTAGTACACGGGAAGAAATGCGCAAGCGATGGATTGTGTGAATGTTTTCATGAACGGGCATGGAGGCTCATGAACACTCCGCTCTTGGGGCGCAGTGTGACCGACGGAAAAACTTCGGCGCGGCTGCCCGGCGCCGAGCGCAGGCTGAAACGCTGCGCGATGGTGGCGAGCAGCAGGACTGCCTCCATCATCGCGAAGCCCGCGCCCACGCAGACGCGCGGGCCGCCGCCGAACGGAAAATAGGCGAAGCGTGGAAGGCGTCCATTGCGAATCGGGTCGCCCAGCCAACGCTCGGGAAAAAAGTCGGCAGGCTGCGAATAAAAACGCGGGTCGCGGTGGGTAAGCCACGGCAGCAGAATGATGTTGGTTTCCGCGGGAATTGAATGACCCCCCAATTCAAACACCTCGATCGAGCGCCGTCCGATCGCGTAAGCCGGCGGATAGAGGCGCATGGATTCCTTGATCACCATTTCGGCATAGGGGAGATTGGGAAGATCGGAGAGCACGGGCGCGCGATCCCCGAGGACGGCGCGAAGCTCGTCATGCAGCGCGGATTCCGCCGCGGGATTTTGGGAGAGCAGCAGCCAGGTCCAGGAGAGAGCGTTGGCGGTGGTTTCATGGCCCGCCAGAAAAAGAGTCATCAGCTCGTCGCGCAGTTGCGCGTCCGTCATGTGAGTTCCCTGCTCGTCACGGGAATCGAGGAGCATCTGCAGCAGATCGGACGAAGGATGGGTGGCGGCGCGGCGATGCGCGATCATCGAGTTGATGAGTGCATCGAGCTCGCGCGTGGCGCGGCGCAAGCCGCGAGACTTTGGGATGGCCATGCGCGCAGGCCAGGCAAACGCGAGCAGCGCCTGGGTGGGAAAACCTCGGAGCGCGATTTCCATGGACTTGCCGACTTGCTCGGTCTTGCCGGTAACGTCCGAACCGAATAGCGATTTGCCGACAATTTCGAGAGCCAGCGCCATCATCTCCGCGTGAACATCGCGCGTTTCGCCGTCACGCCAGCGGTCGAGCGAACGAGCGGTGACTTCCGACATGATGTCCGCGTAGATGGCGATGCTTTCGTGGCGAAACGCGGGCTGAATGAGTTTGCGGTTGCGCTGCCACGCTGCGCCTTCGCTGGTGAGCAAGCCTTTCCCGAGGACTTGCTCGAGCGCGCGATAGTCGCGGGACTTCAGGAAATTCGCAGGATTCTTTACCAGAACATATTCGATGTGATCGGGGTGCGCCAACAGGCAAAAGCGCGCGCCCAGAATGCGCAGGTAAGCGATATCGCCAAAATCCGCGGTCAGGCTGGCGATCGCCGCAAGCCGGTCCTCGCGGTGATCGCGAATCGCGCGGTACAGGAAGCGCAACGCCGAAGGACCCGGCGGAAGCGGAAGCGCCGCAGCACCGCGTGAAGCTGCCATACGCAAGTATAAGACGGTTTAAGTGTTCCCAAACGAATGGACCTTTTGCCGCGATTTTATGGTGCGGTGCGGAAGGCCAGCGGCGCGGAAACCGCAGCTTACAACGACTCAGAGGACCGATCCTGAGCGCCGTGCAGAATAGCCAGTATCTCGAGCCGGTCGCCGGCCACGCGATACCTGATCGCGTAGGGGGGCGGCTGCTCATCGGCCGCCGGGCCCCAGAGTTCGTGCGTTTCAAAAAAAACGCCCCACGGCCATCGCAGCCTGGGGCGCTTCATCGTTTCGAATGGCGCGAAGGGCTACGTGCCTTCGTTCCAGGAAGCCAGGTAGTGCTCTTGAT
>JBAVQT010000342.1:0-6106 GCA_049694295.1 Candidatus Acidiferrales bacterium | reverse complement strand
ACTTTATCTTCCTCGGTATAGTTGCGCCCTTTGCCGGCCAGCGCGTTGACCACTTCGTCTTTCGCGAGATATTCCTCATCCATCCACGCCAGCTGCGACAACAATTGCAAATCCCGCCATTCGCCCGGCCCGAAGTGCGCCACGCTCGCTTCCCTGCCGCCCGCCTGCACCTGCTGGTGCAGCTCTCCCAGCCGGGGCCAGCGCTGCAGAAAATTCTCATTCACTTGAAAGGCGCGCTCCAGCGCTTCCCGCTTCTGTTCCGGCTTCAGGCTCTCGGCCGGGGCGAATGCGATATCGAACCACGGCTCCTTGAATTTTCCGCTGGCATACTCCTCGATCTGCTCGGCCAGCAGCGGAACGAAATTAAACGTCGCATGCACGCCGGGGAAGTCTGCCAGCAGCTTTACCATTCCCCAGTAGTCTTTCAGCGCGTGCAAGCGCGTCCACGGAAGCAGATATCTCCCGGTCCCAGGATCGCGATACTGCGGCTGATGCATGTGCCACACCAGCACAAGGTTTACTTCACTCAACGCGCCCCACTTTCCCCAAGTCGTGTCACAGTCCCGGCCCCCATTTTTTCATCCTGTCCATTTTTCCGCTTTCGCTTTTCCGCGTTCTACCGCATCCTTAATCTTTCGCGCCGCCATGCGCCTTCTCGACAAATACATTTCCCGCGAAGTCGCTTCGCACTCGCTGCTCGGCCTGGCCGTATTCACCTTCGTCTTCTTCGTGCCTCAGCTGGTGCGCTTAATGGATCTGATCGTCCGCCATTCCGGCGGATTCGACACTGTGGCGCTGCTTTTCCTGTGCTCGCTGGCCCCGGTGCTCACGTTCACCGTTCCGATGGCGGTGCTTGTGGGCGTGCTCATCGGGCTGGGCCGCCTCTCGGCCGACAGCGAAATCGTGGCCCTGCACGCTTCGGGCATCTCGCTTCGCCGCCTGCTTCGCCCCATTGGCCTGGTAGCGCTGGCCTGCGGATTGGTAACTCTCGCGGTGACATTCTGGATTACGCCCGCATCGATCCGCACTCTTCGTTCGCTCGAAGAGCAACTGCGATCTTCGCAAGCGCCCTACGCCGTCCAGCCCCGGGTCTTCGATGAGCGCTTTCCCCACCTGGTATTATATGTTCAAGATGTCGAGGCTGCAGCAACCCGCTGGCGCGGAGTTTTCCTGGCGGAATCCTCGACGCCGTCAGGCGCTTCTTCGCCAAACAATGTAACCGTAGCTCAGTCCGCCGATATTCTTTCGGGAGCCTCGAAAGATCAAATCGAACTCCAGCTAGGGCCCGGCAGCACCCACGAATACGATCCCGCGCAACCGGCCCGCTACAACGTGACGACATTTGGCGCCAGCGCCATCCCCGTAGACCTGACCAGCGCCAATCCCGGCACCGGAGGCGCGGCCCTTTCCGCCGCGGAGAAATCCGTGTCCGCCCTGGCGTCTGACCGCGGATCCAGTTGGAGGGATTCGCGCGTCGAGCTACAGCGCCGCATCGCCTTCCCCGCGGCGTGCCTGGTCTTCGCACTTCTCGGCGTGCCCATCGGCGTACGCCCTCGGCGCGGAGGACGCGCCGCCGGCATGATCCTCACGCTGGTGCTCATCGGCAGCTACTATTTCCTCTTCGTTACCGGCGCACACCTGGCCGAGCAAGGCGCCATTTCTCCGTTCCTGGGCATCTGGGCCGCCAACATTGCCGCGATCATCGTGGGCCTGGTCTTCTTCCTGCGCATTGAGCAGATTCGCCAGCCCAATCGCGTCATCGCATGGTTTGACGCTCTCTGGCATCGCCGCCGGCTCCCGCAGCGCCTCGAGTCCCAGGCCGCTCCATTGACCGCGGAAATTTCGGGAGTTCCCGAAATTTCTGAAAGAGGCTTGGGCCCTCGCAGCGGCGCTGCTGCTGCGAATGCGTCGCTGCGCAACGGCTCCAGCAATACCTCGGGCAATGCGCGGGGTAATGGTTCGCGTAATGGCGGCCACTCGGCGCTGCCCCAAGCCGCCGTGGGCATTCGCCACGCCGTGGGTGCAGGCTCCGCCATCGGCTTTCCCATGCTGATCGACGTCTACCTGCTGCAGCGTTTTTTTTATTATTTCTTCGTGCTTCTCGCCGGCTTCGTCCTGATCTTCGACGCCTTCACGCTCTTCGATCTGCTGGGCGACATCTCCAAGAATCACATTCCGCTGATGGTGGTGGTCAATTATTTTCGCCACCTGGTTCCTTTGATGGTCTACCAGCTCTCGCCGCTAGCCACACTGGTATCCACGCTGGTCACACTGGCCATCCTTACTAAAAACAATGAAGTGATCGCCTTCAAAGCCGCGGGGATCAGTCTGTATCGCATCGTCCTGCCGCTCACACTCGCAGGATGCCTGATCGCCGGCGCCATGTTCCTTCTCGACGACACGTATCTCCCCTACGCCAATCAACGCCAGGACGCGCTGCGCGCCGAGATTAAGGGCCGGCCCGCGCAAACCTTCTTCGAGCCGGCGCGCCAGTGGATTTTTGGAGAGAACAGCAAGATTTACAATTACGAGCTCTACGATTCCGATCGTCAGTTATTCGGCGGGCTGAACGTCTTCGAACTGGACCCGAAAACTTTTCAGATTCGCCGCCGCGTGTTCGCTACCCGCGCCACCTGGGAGCCCTCCGAAAACACCTGGGTACTGACGGGAGGATGGGTTCGTGATTTCGATTCTTCCGGCCAGGTCCGCAGCTACACGCCCTTCAAAGTATTCTCGCTGGCCGAACTTTCCGAGCCGCCCAACTATTTTCGTCGCGAAGTTCGCCAGTATTATCAGATGAATTGGCGACAGCTGGGCCAGTATATCGCCTCGCTCGAACAGGCCGGCTTCGACACCTCGCGTCTTTCCGTTCAATGGCAGCGCAAATTCGCTTTTCCGCTGATCGCCGCGATTATCGTGTTCCTTGGCGCGCCGTTTGCCTTTTTGGTGGGCACGCGCGGAGCGGTTTCCGGCCTCGCGGTGGCGGTGGGCATCGGCATAGTGTATTGGTCGTCCGCCGCCCTGTTCGAAGCCATGGGCTCGGTGGGCCAGCTCCCGCCGATTCTCGCGGGCTGGGCGCCCGATGCTATTTTCGGGCTGCTGGCGATTTACTTCTTTTTGAAAATGCCGACGTAGCCCAGATGGCTTTCCGTCAGAAGGCTCGGTCAACGTCTAGCCCTAAGGGCGATGCGGAAATTGCACGGTTGACGGCGGGCGTAGCTATTGATGTGACGCAGGCTGCGCGTAATATCCCTGGCGAGTGCGCGCCGTCAGCCCGGGCTTTGCGATTTTAACTTCGAGCTGGTGATATTCGTTCGGCTTCTCGGCCGGCGGCGCATCAAACGAAATCTCGTAGTAAGGCGCCGCATCGGCCACGCACTGTTGCAGCATGCGCGCGATGTCGTTGGTTGAATTCAGCGCTAGGCCGCCACTTTGAATCGCGAGCACGGGGAGCGCCAGATCGCCGACGTTGACCTGGGTGGGTTTGTTGACTCCCTTCAGAAATTCTTTGTAGTAGGTCGTGCGTGTCATGTCATTCATTCCTAGGGGGTCCACACTGCAGAGCGTCACTCGAGCTCTCCGCAACTGCGTCGAGAAATTTACGATGCTCGCGAAGATTTGCTGCTCTTGTTTCGAATCCAGTTCGGTGTTCGGGCCGGACAGCAACGGCCATCCCGGAGAAACCCACAGGAAGATTTTGCGTCCCGGCCGCGGACCGACGCTGGCAACAAGCTGATTTAGCGCGCCGATGGAAAGCTGCCATCGCTGGGCATCGCCGTAGTAACCGGCGGAGCGACCCACGGCACGCAGGCCGATATTGTTTTGCTGGAGCGCGGCGCTCAAGGCATTTCCATCGCCCGAAAAGTTGCCGACAACCTGAACCCCTTGCTCCGTAAACACCGCGAGGGCCATCGGGTAGGCCAAGTGGCCGCTATCCAGACGCAGAAATTTGTCAATCTGCTCGCGCGCGTAACTGACTGTCTGAGCGCCAGTGTTCACGGCGTCCACCACCAGGATCACTTCGATGGGAGCCTCTCGACCGGGTACGGCCTTAAAGGAAGTGATGGTCTGCGGCGCTTTATTATCGAGGATGGTGAAGTCCTGCTGCTGCAGATCGCCCACAGCGGGTCCCGATTTCGGCGCCACCACCACGTCGAGATCAATTCGGGTATTGCCGGCCTGGCTTCGCGGTATGATCTGTTGCGCCGAAACTGCGGCCGCGCAGAGCAGCGTCGCCAGAAGAATCAGAAACCGACTTCGGTCGGTGAACATGAGTTCGTCCCCTATGCGGCGTCCCGCGGATCTTCTCTCGGTCCCCTTGCACGCACATCCTGATCGCACAAATGCTAGTCCCATAGACGCGGCGCAGCGGTGGCGAGTTTCGGTCAACTTCCGAATCGAGCAAGTCCCTGGTCCACGATCCTGGCAATGTGCCGCAGGGCCAGCTCGGACCTTAGCGGCGATTCGGTAGGTACGCAAGGCGCGCGGTGAAACAGATGGACGTCTCCCGGGCTGGCGTGACGGCGGCTGCAAGAAGAAATTTGGACGGCTGAATCCTGCGCGATTGCTCAGAGGTGAGTGAGCATCGTGAATCTGGAGATATTGCCCGCGGCACTGCGATCTCGCCTGCGCTTCAGTTTCCGCCGCCGGCATTGCCGACTGCGTTTTGGGGCGCGGTCTTCTTCAACTCTTCCACGTCGTCCTGTACTTTGACCCACTCTTTTGCTTTTTTCTTGGTGGCGTCCGGCGCGTCCGGATGACCGTAGAACTCCAATAGGTCGGCGCGCAGTTGGGGCGAGACGCCGCTGAAATTCTGCTTCGCGAGCGCCTCGAGCAGCATCGCGTGCGTTTCATCGTTCAGCGGATATTGTCCGGGAGCGCTCAGTTCTCCAGTGTCGAAATTGTAGTTCGTCAAATGCAGCTGATCGGAGTCCACCTTACCCAGTAGCTTCTTGTAGCGATCGAGGGCGGCATTGAAGCTGGCCTCGAACATTTTTTCGGTCGCCGGCGTGGGCGCTCGCAGCTGCAACACTTTTAGCGGCCCGATCTTCGGAATCAGTCTGGTAAGAAATGCCAGGAACCGCTCCTCAAAAGTCGGCGGATCGTACGTCTTTCCCCAGTTTTTCTGGTAGCTCGCGCGCGAAAGATTGTAGAGAAACTTCCGCTTGGTGATGCCCGGCTGATCCTTCATGATGTCGTTTTTCTTCAAGCTCCAGGCGATGCGCGTCGCCTTCGGCAAGAGCTGGCTCACGTCGTGGCGGTACGATCCGAGCACGCGATCTTCATCGGTGAGCACGCTTTTCAGGTCAAGCCCGTAGGTTTCGCGAAAAGCTTGCTCCAAAAGGGGCTTGGAAACCTGGAACCCGATGAAATCGTGATAGCTGTCGGGCGCGTAGCGTCCTTGCGCCACCTCCAGCACGTCGAATCCGAATTCAGTTTTCACATGGGCCAGCGGATTCTGGTCATAGGTCACAACGTTTCCATACTTCTTTCGCAACTTGGGATAGAGCACCGGCACCGCAAGATTCACACCGATCAAATGACCGTCATTGTCCGCAGCGTAATGCGACAGCGCACCCAGCGCAAACGCGTAGGCATCCAAATCGTTGGCCGCTTCCGCGTCGCGCAGCAGCGCCTCCACGAAATCGCCGCTTCGCACGTAATGCGTGAGGTTGCTAAAGAATTTATTTCCGTGCGGGTAATATCCCATATCCTGGATGATGGCCCCGCCGTACGCATAACCGTGCGCCTCCTTGAGCTGCTCCTTGGTGGCATTTGGAAATCGCTTGACCAGCATCGGCCGTATGGTGGTGTCCCACGCGCTGTCCACAATCGCTTCATGCGCCAGCACCGCGTAGGCCGCACTCTCCATCGGCCAGCCCAACGAAAGGACCAGCGCCAGCCCCAGCGCGCAGATTTTCGCGTGCCAATTCTTATTCGCTCGCCGAAATAACGCGCTCGCGGCCCAAGTCCCGTTGCGCCGATTCTGAATTCCTTCTCCCATGCCAAAAGCATACCACCGGAGATCGACCGCGCTGGGCTGTCTCATTCGATTGTGCATGCCGACGATACGGAAAGATTTCTGAGGGAGTGTGCGATTTTGCAC
>JBAVQT010000341.1:0-6018 GCA_049694295.1 Candidatus Acidiferrales bacterium | reverse complement strand
CCTTTATCTTCGACATATCCACGCTGAAGGTGCCGTCCGAATGCACCACAAACCCGCCGTGGTCCACCAGATAGTTGAATTGCATTGCCTGCCCGCGCGCATGTGCATCCTGCAAGCCGAATCGTAGCGTGCGGAAAGCCGACGCCAAATAAGTGGTGTAAAGCTGCCGCTCGGCTTCCGGGCCGTGCGGAAGCGGCGCGCTGATTTTCCCCTCATCGGATTGCGTCATCAGAAACTGCAGAGCGAAGAGGCCGGTGACGTCGGCTTTGGCCTCTTCGATGGCGCTGTACTTGTCTTTCAGCTCCAGCCGAGGATTGGTTTCACGGCCATTGATCTTGATCTGGTGCGGACCCAGTCCATGCGTCAGCTCGTGAGCCACGATATGCGTGAAAAAAAGATCGAAGCTCAGATACTTCTGGTCCTCGGGCGAGAGCACCACGCGTGAAATCGGCACCAGCGTGGCTTTGAATTTCGCTTCTTGCACGTTTTTCAGCATCACGCGCTTGCTGCCCTTCTGCTGCACCACGTTGTCGTCGTTCGGCAGGTTGTACGCCGCGGTCTGCACGCCGTGCGCGCCATCGCCCGCCGCGAACACTTCGTTGACCACCCGGATCGGCGCCAGAGCGCCCAGCTTCGCATTGCGATACTGCGGATCCTCCGGCAGATGGTCTTCGATGTCCTGCAAATGCTGCCCCAGAAATGCCAGCCGCGCGCTCGCGGCTTCATCGCGGACGTTGATGTACGCTTCAAACGCCGCCTTATAGCCGAAAATGTCGTCCTGATAGGTTTCGTAAGGACCGTAGGTGATGTCCAGCGGAGCGTCCAGGTCCATCCAGTCCATGTCGCTCGCAAAATAATCGTTCGACGCCAAGGCGTCGGCGCGCGAGGTCAGGAATTTCTTCAGTGACTCATTGTCGGTTAGCGCGGAAGCTTCGCGCAACAGCGCCGCCGCGCGTGCCAGGTCAGGCTTGTATGCCACGCTGTAAGGCACGATCGAGAGCTTGCCGTCGGCAGTACGCCGGATCACGGTGAAGAAACCCTCGGCCTGCGATTTTTCGGCGGCGGAAAGCGTGGCGGCCCAAGATTCGAATTCCTGCCTGCTCATGTCCGCGGGATAGAAATTGGCGCCCGGCAACTTCTTCGCGGGCACGCCCGGTAGAAACGCAGCGAGTTCATCAATCTCCGACCACGGGCCTTTGTTCAGCCAGAAATATTGCAGCCGCGCCTCGCCCAGCGGCGTGCGATCGAGCTGCAGGTTTTGATACAACCCAAGATCGCCGCTCCAGAATTGCTCCATGAATATATGGTTCACCACCCGCGCCGCTTCGATCAGCTTGCCCAGCGATTGCCGGTCGCCGGTCGAAAGATGCGAGATGTCCACCTCCAGCGGCACGGCAGCAAAACGCGCCGACATCGCGCGCAGTTGAGTGAGATCGGGAATGGACGCGGCGGGCTGTTGCTGCGCAAACGCCAGCGCGGGAACGAAGGCTGCTGCCAAAAATGCCACGGCGATCAGTGAGCGCATTCGGAAAAGATACCACGAAGCCGCCGCTCGGTGTGCTGCGGCCAACTGGGCGTCACCGCGGGCTATAGATCGGCGTGTAAGCCACAAAAAGCATGAAATAGACGATCACGCCGGTAACGGAAACGTATAGCCAGATCGGCAGCGTCCAGCGAGCCAGCCGCCGGTGAGCCTGAAAGTTTTTTCGGAGAGCTAAAAACAGCGTAGCGATTGCCAGGAACGGTGTGATTGCCGCCAGTATCGTGTGCGTCGTCAGCAGCGTGAAATAGACGGGCCGCACCGCGCCGTGTCCGGAGAAACGCACCAACCCCGCATGGTAATGGTAATAAAGGTATCCTCCAAGAAAAGCGCAAGACGCTACAAAAGCAGACACCATGCAGGCCCGGTGCTGCCGGATCTTGCCTCGACGGATGAAATAGAATCCGCAGATAAGCAGGATGCCGGCCAGGCCATTCAGCGCGGCGTTTGCGGCGGGCAGCGACGAGAGAGGGATAGCCATGGTGCGCGGCGCGCCCGGCCTAGTTCGGCGTGCGATCGAGTATCAAGAGCAGCAGCAGAATCGGAATGTGCGCCACGGTAGCGTGCATCAGGATTTTGGCGCGCGAGCGCGTCCGTTCACGCGATGCCCACACCGCAACCAGCAGCAGCGTCATGCCCAGCAGCACCGCCGAGAAAAAGTAAAACATCCCGGCCATGCCCAGAGCCGAAGGCAGCAGGCTCACGGGAATCAGTATCGCCGAAGTGCCGATGATCTGGCGGAACGTCCGGTCGCCCGTAGGATCCACGGTGGGCAGCATGCGGATGCCGGCGCGCCCGTAATCTTCTCGGTACATCCAGGCAATCGCGTAAAAATGCGGGAACTGCCAGAAGAAAAGAATAGCGAAGAGCAGCCAGGCCTCGAGCGACAGCGATCCGCGCACCGCGGCCCAGCCAATCAGCGGCGGCAGCGCGCCCGGAATCGCGCCTATCGCCGTGGCCAGCGTGGTCCGCGTCTTCAGCGGCGTGTATACGCCCAGGTACGCGGCGCTGGTGATCAGCGCGATCGAGGCGGAAAGAAAGTTGACGGCCAGCGCCAGCCAAAGCACGCCCACCACCAGAGTCTCCACACCGAAGAGCAGCACTTGCGGCGGCGCGAGGATGCCCGCGGGAATTGGCCGCTGCGCGGTGCGCCGCATCAGCCGGTCGCGATCGCGCTCCACATATTGGTTGAGCGCCGCGGTGCCCGCGGCCACCAGCGTGGTCGCGCCCAGGGTGTGAAAAAGCGCGGCCCAATTGAGCACGCCCGTCGACCCCAGATAGAAACCAGCGACGGTGGTGATCACCACCAGGAATGTGACGTCGGGCTTCGCCAGCGTCACGTACGCCCACGATTTTTCGTTCGAAAATACGGCGGCGCGTTCCTGGCTCATGACGCGGCGGCTCCTGAAACATGCGCGGACGAATTCTCCGCCGTCGATCGCGATGCCGGCACAGCCGAAACGGCCGGCGCGGGCCGCGTAAGGCGAAAACTTGTAAGCGCCAGCAGCACGCTCGAAGCCAGGACCAGGGCGCCCACCAGCACGTGCGCGACGGTTAGCAGCACGTAGGGCAGCGTCGGCTGCGCGGCGGAAATCGCCCGCACCGTGGCCCAGAATGCGCCAATTCCCAATAGCACCTGCGTCCCAAACGTCGAGTGCAGCAGCACCGTCGCCCGGCGCAGATCGGGATTCCCACGAAAGCGCGATTTCGCGGCGCGCCCCACCCAGATCACCATGAACGTGACCACCAGGAAGAAAATCAGGTGTGGCAAAATTCCCCAAGCGCCGTGCCGGAATCCCGCGCCGAGCACCAACTGGATCACAATCGCGCAAGTAGTCGCCACGGCCAGCGCGTTGAGCCGCGGCGAACTCGAGTCGTTAAGCGCCGGCAGATCCCGCTGCCACCACGGACTGATGAAGATTGCCAGGCTCACCACCGTGATGAAGAAAAGCTGCGCGAGAATCGCGTGAGCCGTCGCGATGATTGCCGGATATCCCTCCAGCACGCGCAGCCCCCCCAGCCCCGCCTGGACGATCACCAGCGCCAGCGCCAGCCAGCCCAGCCGGCGCGCCACGCGCGTGTGCCGCGGCGGCGCGGAAGACTTACCAAAAGCCAAAGTGAAAGCCAAAATCAGCGTGAGGATGGAAACAATCGCGGCAATCACTCGATGGCTGTACTCAAAGCGGATCCCGCCCACCAACGGCGGAATCAATTTTCCGTAAGCCAGCGGCCAGTCCGGGACGGAATCCGCCGCATTGTTGCTGGTCACTAGCGCGCCGGCCACCAGCAGCAGCACGATGAAGACTACCGTGGTGACCGCAAGGCGATACGCCGCGCTAGGTGCGGACTCTATCTGGTCGGCCGCCATCGAGGTCGAACGGTTTCCTTCCCTGAAAAATGCGAAGGCATAGAGTACAACGAGGAGAGAGTCAACGCTAGAAAAAGTCGCGCCCTAACCGCCCTGCGGCAAGGCCATTCCGCCGCCGCACGCATTCTTCACCACCGGCGCGCGATTCTCCCGGCGCAAAAGCGGGCGAGCCTGTTACTCCGTGCGCAGCGCCTCCACCGGATCGATCGAGGCCGCCCGCCTCGAGGGCAAATACGTTGCCAGCCACGCCGTCGCCACCACGCCAAGCGAGGCCAGCAAATAGGTGACCGGATCGTCGGGACTCACGCCGAAAAGCAGCGACGACATCACGCGCATCGCGGCAAACGCCGCCACCAGGCCGATCCCTACGCCTATCACCGCCAGCAACAGCCCATCGCGAACGAACATCTTCGTCACCGCCTGCCGCTCCGCGCCCAGCGCCATCCGAATGCCGATTTCCCGCGTCCGCTGAGACACGGAGTACGCGATCACGCCATAAATGCCCACCGCTCCCAAGAGCAGCGACATCGCGCCCGCCACCGCCAGCATCACCAACGTGAAAGAAGTCCGCGCCATCGACATCTTGTAGAAATACTCGAGCGAATGCACGTCGGCCAGCGGCAGATTCGGGTTCACCGCCCACACCGCCCCCCGCACATCCGCCATTAGCGAAGCCGAACCCACTCTCGAGCTTCGCACCGAGTAGGCCACCTCGCGCTGCACCGTCGTCGGCTGCCCCTCGAAGCGGTCCACGATCATCGGCCAATACACCGAACTGTTGGCGGGCTCGCTCACCCCGTCGTAATGCACGTTGGCAACCACGCCGATGATTTGGCGCCAGTCGTCAGTGGTCGCCACGCGAATGCGCTTCCCGATGGCCATGGCCGGGCTCTGCCAATACTCGCGAGCCAGATTTTCGGACACGATCGCCATCGGCGCCTTATTGTAGGTCTCGGCCCACGTGAAATCGCGACCCGCCAGCAGAGGCGTGCCCATCGCCGAAAAATATCCGGGCGAGATGGAATTGAACCGCCGCAACGGGGGCAGTTCGCCTTCGGCGTAGGTGCGGTCCTCCGCAAACACCGGATCGTTGCTGTTGTACCCATCCATCGGACGAGCCGTCGAGAATGCCACCGCAGAGACTCCCGGCACGGCCGCGATGCGATCGCGAATTGCCTGCTCCATCCGCAGCGCGGACTCGGGCTCTTTTACCTGCGCTTCCGGTATCGATATTCGAAATGTCTGCAAAGTCGCCGGGCCGGTAAATCCGGGATTGACGTTAGTCAGCGCGTGCAGCGTCCGAATCATCAGCCCGGAGCAGATCAGCAGCACAATCGCGAGTGAAACCTGCACTACCACCAGCACGTTCCGCGCTCGATGTTGCTGCCGCGTCTGGCTGAGCGTTCGCCCGCCCTCGCGCAGCCCGGCGCTCAGCATCGAACCCGCATACTTGATGATCGGAATCGCGCTGCACAGCACGCTCGCAAAAATCGAAATCCCCAGCGTGAAAAGCAGCACTTGCCCGTCAATGGTGATTTCATGCAGCCGCGGCAGGCCGTCCGGCGCGATGGCCACCAGCGCCCGCAATGCTCCATACGCAAACGCCAGGCCGATCGCGCTCCCCATCAAGCCCAGCACAATGCTTTCCAGCAACATATCTGAAGCCAGCCGCCTCCAGCTTGCGCCCAGGGCCGAGCGGACCGCCAGTTCCTGGCGGCGTCCTTCCACGCGAACCAGCAGCAGGTTGGCGACATTCGCGCAAGCGATCAGCAGCACCATGCCGATCGAGGCCATCAGCAGCCACAGCGCGTTGCCCACATCGCCGATCACGTCGTCCTTCACCGGATGAAGCATCGGCGCAATATGCGCGTCCTCGAAAAGTTTCACGCTGAAACCCGGCGGCGACGGAAATGTCCGCTCGGTAATCGGAATCATCCGCGCCACGTCGGCGCTGGCCTGCGCGATCGTGACGCCCGGCTTAAGGCGCGCGATCCCCTCGTAGCTGAAGCGTCCCAGCACCGTCTTGCTGCGATCGAGCTGCAAAGGAAGCAATAACGAGAGATCGTCTACATCGAAAAAATGGAAGCGTTGCGGCATCACGCCGATGATC
>JBAVQT010000340.1:0-3047 GCA_049694295.1 Candidatus Acidiferrales bacterium | reverse complement strand
ACGTAGGAAGCCGCACCAACCACCAGTGGATCAACCAGTACACCAACGAAGTGAATATCTTCGAAAATGGATTCCTGCCTCAATTCCAGGCGGCGCAATCGAACCTCGCGATCAACAACGCGCGCAACGCTGCCAACCCGAACTATGTGCCTACTTTTGCCGATAGCGGATACCCCGGCCAAGTTGCCACGCCGATTTTTGATGCCGCCTTTGCCGGGCTGCCTTCCGGTATTGGCTATCAAAACGGCGCGTTCATTCCCTTGCTGCAACAGGGGCAAGCGGGTGCTCTCGCCACTCAGCTGACCGGTGGAGACGGGGGCACCTATCTCTGCAATCTCGTTACTTCGGGTTTTGCTCCTTGCGCCCCCGGAGGAAACGCCAACTACTCCGGCTCCGGCGGTCCTTACCCCATCAATTTCTTCCAGGCCAATCCTTTCATCTCCGGCCAGGACGTGGGCTTCACCAATTCCACGGGCTATTCGAATTACCATAGCCTGCAGGTCGACTTCCGGCAAAAGCAATGGCACGGCATGCAGTTTGACGTCAACTACACTTGGAGCCATACGCTCGGTTTGGCCTCCCAGAACCAGTGGACTGCTCAATACAATGCCTTCTCGATTCGCGATCCGCACTTGAGTTACGGACCCACGCTGTTCGACGTTCGGCAGGCCGTCAACGCCAATGGCACCTACGATCTTCCGTTCGGCCTCGGGAAGCATTTTGCGGATCGCGGCGGAATCGTGGACAAGGTCGTTGGCCACTGGACGCTCGGCACCATCGTGAGCTATCACACCGGACTGCCCTTCCAGCTCACTACCGGTTATCTCACGGTGAACGACTACGGTGACGCCGGCGTTGATCTCCACGGGGTCACCGTCTCGCAGCTCCAAAGTTCGATCGGAGTCTACCGCGTTCCCGGCTCGCCCTACGTCAACATGATCAATCCCAAGTATCTCCTCAATGGCGTGCAGGGCGGCGGCGCGAACACCGCGTATATTTCGCCGCACCAGACTCCCGGCACCTTCGGAGCCGAGCCCTTTTTGTATGGGCCGCATTTCTTTAACACCGACCTGTCCATCACCAAGGTCGTTCCCATCACCGAGAAACTGCGGTTCACATTCCAGGGCGAGTTTCTCAACGCCTTCAACCACCCGAACTTCGGGCCTGGATCGTTCGCGAGCAACTATCCGTTCTCTCCCAACGTGACCGCCAGCAATTTCATGAGCGCGGTCCCGGTCACTACCGCGAACAACATTCAGTCGCGACAGATCGAACTGCGAGCCGCTTTCGAGTTCTAGCTCGCAGCTCGGAGACTATCTGTGCACGCTCACCGGCGGCTCCCGGCAAGGGCCGCCGGTTTCTCGTGTTTGCGCACACATCTGCGGTCTCGTCAAAATCCGCTTCGGTGGGCCATCCGCCATGCGAAATTTCCTCGCGCCGGTGGTTTCCCATCGCTGGCAGGAATACGGAACGAGAACGGGCCGCATTGCCGGAAATTCTGATCCCCAAATATGAGGAAACGCTTACGCGCGTCGAGGTACACGGCGAAACGCGCCGCCAGAACTCGCGTGTTTTCAAGAAGAAGGATTGGTAGGGGCGGTGGGGATTGAACTAAAAGCGACGTTGAAAATTCGTAAGTTATTGGTTCCATTAAACGAGAAAAACGCCAAAAACACCGGATTCGCCCAAGTGAGGTACACGCTGGGTACACGGAGCCACATGGGAAAGCTCAGCGGATAATCTCCATGGAACTGGGGCAGAGTTTGGGAGTACAGTCGGACAGGAAAGGGCGACGACGAGTTCGTATGAGTCCTTCCGACGAGTCTTCGATTGTCGCGGTGCGGCAATTCATATCCGAGTGCCTGCGCAAACATCACGCGATGCAATGCTGTGTAAGGCAAGAAGAATTATTTGTCCTGCCAATCTCCATGTCTGATGACACGGTTGTAGTTATGCCTATTGTCCCTCCTATTGCGATCTGCGTTTCTTCATTTGTGGTGCCATCAATCACAGTTACGTAAGGCAGGTCTCGTTGCCAGGCATAAATTCTGTCTGTTATGGGGTTAACCGCGATGGGTCCACCCTGAATCGGCGACATCGCAGCGTCGAGAGATTGCGCGGGGCGCTGAATCTGCGCGGAGGATTGCGCGTGTATCGTAATTTCCACGAAAACAACGGCTATGACGAGGATCAACAATCGGTTCGCCGATGTGCGACTTACCTAGTGTATCTTTCGGAGCGTTGCTAAGGTCTCGTCGGCATGTCGCCTGATCGCTGCGTCAGTGGATCGATCACGCATCTCGGTTACGTATCGAATGGCTACGTATTTGTCTATCCACAGTTCGTTCCGATCACAATCGATTAGCCATTTGGGCGGACGATCTGTCTCGCGGTTTCTCCCGCCATCGACGTTGATGGTCCACTGCTCGCTTGTGAGGACTACGTGAAACGTCTCTGTGGTCCACCCGAGCAGCACGACACCGTATGCACCACGTTCCGGCGTTGACGTGAACTGGAGAGAAGGGCCTATTTCTCCGAGAACATAAGGACTGACTGAAACTTCAGCCCAACTCTCGGTTCGTGCGGTCTCCTCCACTCTTGCTGTGCCAGCAGGCCGCGTCACATGGATCACTTTTTTTGAGGGTCCGGCGCTCGGGGTCATGCGGACGAAAAAACGGCTGGCGTCATGCCAGCCTGAGTCTGTCAGCCTGCCGCCACTTGTTTCCAGCTTCCAGAAGTCCTGAACGACATCCTTTGGAGAATTTATGTCCGCTGGTGCTGATCCGGTTTGCGGAGCAGCGATTCTCGGCGAACTACAGAAAACCATCAGGGCCATGAAAGTCGCCGCGCCCATTCCCGATATGCTCATAGCGGTTCGCTTTCTCATCGCTCGCCTCCGCAGTGCTTAGGCTCCGGCTGATTTGGTGTGAAAGCACAGGCTTGGACCCCATTCCAGGGCAACATGTAGATCGTGCCATTCTGCAGGTAAACGGGGGCTTTCGTCGGATCATTGAACGCGGGGGCAGGAACGTTCGGTCTCGCACTAA
>JBAVQT010000339.1:0-4426 GCA_049694295.1 Candidatus Acidiferrales bacterium | reverse complement strand
TAATAAGCGTAGCCCTTAAAGGTATTCGGACGATCCGTTGGCAGAAGACCGCTGGAGGACCCGCCATCATCGTTCCAAGAGAACATAGGTTCGTCGAAGGACCGGCTGTTGTTGGGAGAGTTGCGGCCACCACCGCCGTCGGCCTCATCCGAACTGGTCAAGCCCGTATAGTTGCCCCAAAGCCTGCTGTAGGTATAGGAGAACATGCCGGACCAATGCTTTGTGGAAACCTTCGTCAAGCGAAACTCCAAGCCATCATAATCGCGCTGTGCCGGAATTGTTGGGGGGCAGCCTGATCCGCAATCCGAGTTATCGACTCCGTACAGAAAGTTATAGAACTTGTCGTAGGTACTGTTCACGCCCTGGCCGGGATTGACGATGACGAAAGTCTCGCCGACGGCCGGGTTGACTAACGCTGAGTCTTCGATCACGTGGTCGAGACGCCGACGATCATAGCGGGCTTCAAAGGCCAAGGTCGAAGCCAGTTGGTAGTCAAAGCCCACCGTGGCTTCATGCTGCTTATACGGCTTTAGGCCAGGAGCCACACCCTCCTCCGTGACCGTGCATGTCGAGCACGTGGTGGGATTGGCGCGGTAGTTTTGGTTCTCCAGGAAGGTAATCCCTGTCGGCGTCGTGCCTCCGAAATTAGCTTCGCTCGCGGAGTTGGTACCGAAACAATAGCGATTGCTGCTATTGAAAACCGGGGCGATGGAAGCTACGTCGCTCGTGTTTAGGGCATAGTAGCAGTTGCTCCAGTACTGCCCACCAAACGAACTGATGGCAAGGTTGAGTTTCATCTGGTCGTAGAACTGCCCATAGCCAGCGAAGATTTTCATTTTCCCGCGCCCGGTGGGATCCCAGGCAATTCCGAGACGGGGGGCAACCTTGTCGCCCCAGCCGAAATTGATGGGATGGCTAATGCCGCCCTCGGGCTGGTTCTCGGCAGGCAACCATTCCCTCTCGACGCGGAGACCAAGGTTGACGGTCACGCCCTTGCCGAGTGTCCAAGAGTCCTGAGCAAATAAGCCGTGATTGTAACTGGTGGCTGCCCCGCCCGAGCCGTAATCCTCCACGTTTATATACCCATATTGCCCGGCACACGAACCATATTCGGCGACGAACGGGGCACAATTGGCAGTGCCCACGGGGCCAAAGGGGACATAACTCGAGCTATTTCCGACGAAGTATTGAACCAGCGGCACATTGTAGTGCTGGTCGATGTTATTGCTGAGGCGATTGAGTTGGTAGCCAAATTTAAAGTTGTGCGTGCCCAGCCATCCACTCTTGAACCAGGCTAGACTGGTGTCAACCTGGATTCCCTTACTGGCGTTGTGCCCTGTAAAGTTCTGGCTATTGGCTAGATTGAAAAATCCACCGGCTTGCTGCAAACTGGCGGGCAGCGCAAACTGCGGAGTAGTACCGGTCGGCGAGCAGTCTGTCGGCTGCGTCGGCCCCGGAACGTACTCGCATGCGTTCACGCCGTTGGTTTCCCACGCGGTAAGAGTTCCAGCCGTGGGCAGGCCAAAGTCGTGGTAATCCTCAAAATAATATCCGAACCGAGCGGTCAAAACGAGTCTCGGAGTAAGAGTGTAATCCGCGCCGATGTTGGTCGTGGAGTTCGGAGCGGTAAAGCCTACGTTGTGCGGATAGGCGCTGGGGTCGACTGTCGAGCTGGCGTTAAAGAGACCGTTCGTGGAATCCGGAAACGGCAAATCCTCGCCATACTGCTTCTGCAGTTGGTAGAGCCACGAAGCGAACACACGGAGCTTCTGGGTGACGGCGAAGTCCACACGCGCATTGGTGTAGTACGTGCGCGTGTTCTGGCTGAAGTTAACAAGGCCGCCACCTATGCCGCCGGGCTGGTCGTAGTTCACACTGCGTTCATCATTATTGAGTTCCGGATTGAACGCGACGAAACCGAAAATGCGATCCTTCCAGATTGGCACGCTCAAAGTGAACCCTGGGAAGACGTCACTCGTGTGGTCTTTCTTCGGCGCATACTCCTGAAAAGTCGGGTCGAGCAGACCCCAAGACTCGGTTGCTTGACTGGACAAGGGATTGTACCGGGCCTCAGTCGGTAATTGGTTCGCGTCCATCGCGTCGTTTTCAAAATAACTGAACACCGAACCGTGAAAGCCGTTCGAGCCCTTCTTCATGACCACGTTAACCACGCCGCCGAGGGCGCCGCCATACTCAGCTTGAATTCCCGAGTTCTTGATTTCCACTTCCTGGATGAAATCAAAGGGGACACTAGTGTGCGAATAGCCGCCGATCAAATTGGCAGTTTCCTGGCCTTCCACAAGATAGGAATTCTCCGAGTCCGAACCACCCGCCACCGAGAACCCAAACTCACTGCCATTGGCCGTGCTGCCAGGAGAGGAACCGCCCGTTCCGTTGCCGCTATAACCGCCCATGGCGTTATTTCCCATCAAGGGCTCATTGCGGGCCGAGGGCGCGAATTGGATAACCGATTGGAAGGAGCGTCCGTGGGGCACGTTATCAATTACGTCTTCCGTTACATTTGTGGTTGTGACGTTTGTCGTCACATCGATTTGGGGAGACGCGCTGGTAACCTCGACGGTTGTCGAGGCCTTCCCAACCACAAGTGCGAAATCCACGGTCGGCAGGTGGCCGACTTCAATTGTCACGGGACGCTTAATCGTATCAAATCCGGGGGCCGTAACCGCGATGACGTAGTCGCCTGGGGGAACGTTGGCAAACCGATAATAGCCACTATCGTCGGTGTTCGCCGTCTTGGTACCCACTAGTGAAGAGCCGGCGAGAACCACTTCAGCGTTTGGCACCACGGCTCCCGACGGATCCTTAATCGTTCCTTGTAAACCGCCCGTCGTTTCTTGGGCCAGGGCCGAGGGCGCAACGAGCATGCCCACACCCGCCGCGAATGCCAAGCCAGCAAGCATAAACGCAACGACAAAAAGGCGCTTCAAATTCATACAGCCTCCCGAGAGTTGAATCACGATAAGCCAATTATTTGGGGAAAAGCGCGCACCCTAGCGCACTGCGACAGGACACCCCCCCCTTAGCGTTCGCTTTGGCACTTTAGCGCCCAATCGAGACGCAAAATAAACCACTTATTAACAGCAGTTTAGAGATTCTATACTGAAGTTAGAATTGATTGAATTCAGATTTTCATATACCAAAACACAGATAATCCCAATTTCGTATATGAAGGCGATGATCATTGCGATGGTCTTAAGTCACTGCTCCATCGTGCGATACGACGTTTGCCGCCATGGCCTAACCCCGAGCCCGATGGCAGATTGATCGAAATTGAGACAGCGGCCTCCGGAAATTGGTTAGTCGGACGTTGTAGCGACTAGGTCTGTTTAATCCGCTAACACGGAAACGCATAGCTTTATTTATAGACTAGGAATCCAGCAATCCGAAATTCGGTATCTCGTAGTTAAAGTGTTTGTTTTCAAGCAAATATTTGCAATCCGAATGGCCTGGGCTTTGCATTAAGGCGTAGCAGGGATGGTGGCTGATCGCTACTACATTTGCATTTTCGGAGCGACCTTGCGGATCCCGAAATTCAACAGCACTGGAGATAACAGAATGCGATTCAAGCGACTTTCTTGGATAGCCACGCTGATAGCGCTGGCTGGCTTCTGTCTGCCGAACTTCGCGGCTGCACAGAGCGTAGTTACTGGTGGACTGACCGGATCGATTACCGACGCTTCGGGCGCGGTAGTGGTGGGCGCAACTGTCAGTTTGAAAAATCTGACCACGGACGAAACACAGACGACCACAACCGGGGGCAGCGGAATCTTTACGCTCTCATTGCTTAAGCCGGGTGATTACACCATAACGGTGAGTCACGATGGGTTCAAGACGCTCACGCAAACGGTTACCGTGGCCTTGGGTCAAGTGGCGGTGGTGAACGCCAAATTGGAAACCGGGAGCATTTCGACGACGGTGGAAGTGACCGAGCAGGGCCAGATGTTGCAAACGGAAAACGCCAACATCAACACGAACTTCGATACCAAGCAAATCCAAGAGATTCCAAATCCAGGCGGCGACATCACCTATCTCGCGAACACAGCGCCTGGCGTGGTGGCAAACAACTCGACGGCCGGCGGCTATGGGAACTTCACGGCATTCGGACTGCCAGCCGATGCGAACCTCTTCACGGTGAACGGTAACGACTACAACGACCCGTTCTTGAACCTGAACAATACGGGATCGAGCAACCTGCTGCTTGGCGGCAACGAACTGCAGGAAATCGCGATCGTGAGCAACGGTTACACTGGTCAATACGGACGGCAGGCAGGCGCCCAGGTGGACTACAGCACGAAATCTGGTTCGAACCAGTTTCACGGCGACGCGGTCTACTATTGGACTGGCACTGCGCTGACGGCAAACGATCCCCTGAACAAGTTGGGTGGCGGAACGCGTCCCTTTGAGA
>JBAVQT010000338.1:0-5206 GCA_049694295.1 Candidatus Acidiferrales bacterium | reverse complement strand
TCCTGCCATGTTCAAAGCTCGAAATATAGAAACCCAAATCGGTTGCCCGACGGCTGGAATAGGAGGCGGTATGTCTAGCAGGTTCACACTCGGCGCGAACGCCGTGAGGTGGTCGTTCGCGAATTTGATCCTGGTCTGCGGGTTTCTAATCCTGGCAATCGCCGGCGGCGATTGCACCGCAGCCTATGCGATGCCTGCACCCAAGGTAAATGCCATCCCGGCCTTTGCCCGGAAGTACGGGCTGCCGTGCTCGGCTTGCCACACGGCGTGGCCCGAACTGAACAATTTTGGCCAGGTGTTTCGCGACAACGGCTATCAGTTGATGAATGACCGCGACTCTCCGATCTGGCAGAACCCGTCGTACTTTCCGATTACTTTCCGGATCACGCCGAACTGGCACCGCGAAAGCACGAACAACCAGCCGATCGACTCGATTCCGGGTGGTGGCGCGGGCTCAACGATTGTGGCGGGCAAGGTGACGCAGGCCGGATTCGATCTATCGGGCATTGATTTGTGGTCTGCGGGAACACTTTACAAGAACATATCCTTTACGCTGTTGCCGTCTTCCGATCCGACCGCGGTGTGGCATTTTGAGGCTGCCTGGGTCCGGTTTGACAACCTGAAGAACAGTTCGTGGCTCAACCTCCGGTTCGGCAGGTTTGAAATGGACAACCTGATTTCGGAGAAGCGCTTCCTGTTCCTTTCCAATAACGGCGGCATCTATCAGATCTATCACTACAATGTACCCGGCAGCTCGAACGACTTCGGCTACGGAGACAATCAAATAGGCGCGGAACTGGCGGGCCATTCGAAGAACAGCTACACGCGCTATTCCGTGGCCCTTCTCAGCAGCAACGAAGGCGGGGTGAACTTCACAACGGACGTTGTGCCGGGAGCGCCTCCCTCAAACCGATCCTACGATGTGAATCTAGCTTTCAGCCAGGCGTTTAACGGCGGAAGCATGGGACTTGAGCGATTGGGAGCTTTCGCTTACATAGGACAGAGACCGACCTATTACCAGACTACTAGCGGGGCTCCGCTGGTGGGCCTGGGCAACGAGCCTTTTTACCGGATCGGCTTCGCCGGCGACCTGTATCTCAAGAAACTGGAACTTCTGCCGCTGTTCATGCACGGCCATGACAACGCATATCTGGGAAATTCCATCGCGTCCAATAGCGGGCCGCTGCCGGCCGGAATGCAGGCGCCGACTTTCAACGGGGGGTTTCTTGAGGCGCACTACTACGTGAGCCCGCAGCTTGTTTTCTTGGGACGCGTCGAGAAGATCAACGTCGGCACGCAGGCCGATTCGGCAAACCCCGGCAACTACGGCAATGTCACTGCCTACGCCGTGGGCTATCGCTGGTATCCCATCATGTTCAGCCGAGCGGGACTTGCTTGGCACAACGAGTACGCCATCTCGAAATCGATTGGTATTGTGCCGGAGAGCGGAGATGGGACGGGACTGCCGCCACTTCTGCCGACCGACGGCGTGTGGAGCAGCAGCGTGTTTATCGGATTTGACTTCGACTTCTAAGGATGAGGCCCACAATGACACTGAAAAAAATGTTGGTGGCATTCGCACTGGGCTCGATGGCATTTGTGACCGCGGGCGCGGGTCCCAGCGTTGCCCAGGAAAGTCACATCGGTGCCCTCACCGGACACGCGGCCGAGGGGAAGCAGCTCTATCGCCGATACTGCATCGGGTGCCACGGTCCCGAAGGTGACTCTAACGGCGAGAACGCGCAATGGATCGAGCCGAAGCCGCGAGACTTTACGATGGCGACATTCAAGTGCCGTTCGACGCCCACGGGGACTCTGCCGACGGACCAAGACCTGTTCAACGCAATCACGCGCGGATTTGTGACGACGAATATGCCTTCGTGGAGGCCGCTGACGCCGCAGAATCGGGCGGATCTGGTGGCGTTCATCAAGACATTCTCGCCGCGGTGGCAGACGGAAAAGGCAGGAACGCCGATCGCAATTCCGGCTGAAACAGCGGTCACCATCAACAGCATTCTGCATGGCCGAGAACTGTTTCAAAAGTTGGAATGCTGGAAGTGCCACGGCCCAGCTGGCCACGGAGACGGGCCTTCGGCAGCGACGCTCACCGACAGCAAGGACAATCCAATCCGGCCGTATAATTTCTCGACCGGATCGCGCTTCAAGTGCGGCGAGACCAATCAGGACCTCTACCGGATCTTCATGACGGGACTGGACGGGACGCCTATGCCGTCTTTCGCAGACGTGATACAGCCGAATGACGCCTGGGACCTGGTGCATTTCCTGCGGACCTTGCAGCCCCTGAATACCCCTGAGGCAGGACTGTGGAAGACTTATGCGGCCGCGCATGGAAAAGACCTGAAACCAATCGGGCCCGATTCGGCCGGCGGAGCACAATAATAAAAGTAGTGCGGTGATTTGGGAGGGATACATCCGATGCGACACGCACTCTATTCGTTCTTGGCAATAGCAACACTGCTGGGCTGTTGCTCAGTGGCGTCTCTAGCAGCGCCGGCGGGAACTTCAACCATTTCGGGTAAGGTGACTTATACCGGCACGCCTCCGAAGATGAAGCCGATTGACATGTCCAAGGAGCCATCCTGCGCGAAGCAGCATGCTACCCCGGTGTTGACGCAGAATGTCCCGACGGGACCTGGGAATGCGCTGCAGTACGTGGTTGTTTACATTTCCGCGGGCGAGGCAAGTGCGGCGCCTCCCACCCAGCCTGTCCGCTACGATCAGAAGGGCTGCCAGTACATTCCTCACGTGCTGCCGATGCAGGCAGGGCAGGAATTGCAGATCTATAATGACGATCAAACCTCCCATAACATCCATCCTTTGGCAAAAGTGAACCAGGAATGGAATAAGTCGCAGCCTGCCGGATCGCCTCCGATCGACACGAAGTATGCGAAGGCGGAGTTTATTCCGGTGAAGTGCAATATTCATCCTTGGATGCACGGCTATTTCGTGGTGCTGAACACCTCGCACTATTCGGTAACGGGGGATGACGGGTCGTTCAGTCTGAAGGGGCTGCCCGCCGGTAAATATACCGTGACGGCTTGGCAAGAGCAGTATGGAACGCAAACGCAGGAAGTGACGGTCGGCGCTGGCGAAACGAAGTCGGTCAATTTCAGTTTCAAAGCGCTGCCGTACTAAGAGCCGGTCTAGTGTCACAACAGTAAGGGAAGCCCTGGCGTGGGGCGGCGTGCTGGTGAGGTCTGCCAGCGCGCTTGGGGCAAAACTCTAAAGATCAAGAGACCAGCAAATGGGCAAAGTGTTTGCAATCGTAGTGGCAGTGATCGCATTGGTGTCCGTAGCGTTCTTCGTAATGCACACCTGGTGGCTGCCCGTGGATATTTCGACCACGGGTCCGGCCGTGGATCATCAGCTGGAAGAGACGATGATCGGGACGGGAATATTATTCCTGGCCGGGCAACTACTGCTGGGCGCGTTTGCATGGATGTCGAGCGACCGCAGCAAAAACCGGAAGATTAAGACATTTCCAGGCGGCTCCACGCCGCTGGTGGCGGCCGCGATCATCGTGGTCGGCATTGAGATTCTGACGTTGACGTTTGTGGGATCGAAGGCGTGGGGTGCGATCTACCTGGCGCCAGCCCCTCCGAACGCGTTGAAGATAGACGTGCAGGCGGAGCAGTTCGCGTTTTATTTCCGATACGCGGGGCCGGACGGTGTGTTCGGCGCGGTGCATCCCGACAAGATCAGCGACGGAAGCGGCAACTATTTTGGCTTGGATCCCGCCAACGATGTGGCGGCGCGCGATGACGTGGTGGTTGGGTCGCTGGTGGTGCCCGTGAATCAACCGGTGGCGCTGACGCTTCATTCCAAGGACGTGGGGCACTCTTTCTACGTCCGCGAATTGCGTATCCAGCAGGATTTCGTGCCGGGCCTCGATATTCCGCTGCACTTCACCGCGACCCAGACGGGTAAATTTGAAATCGTTTGCACGCAGCTCTGCGGATTGGGTCACTACAACATGAAGGCTTACCTCGAAGTGATGTCGCGGCCCGATTACGACCAGTGGATGAAGTCGCAGGAAGGCCAGTAGATGCAATCGACCGCGAGCAGGCGCGTGCAAATTTTATTCGCCGTCTTCCAGGGGCCAACCCATGCATGAGACTTCCACACAGGCGAGCGTTCACCCGCACGCACCGCCGACAGGATTCATTCGGAAGTACATCTTCAGCCTCGATCACAAGACGATTGGGAAGCAATATTACGGGCTGGCGCTGCTCGCCGTGTTTATCGGCATGGTGCTCTCTTGGTTGGTACGCATTCACCTGGCGTGGCCGGCGTGGCCGATTCCGCTGCTGGGGAAGTTTTCGGCAGTGGGCGCGCCAGACGGCGTGATGACTCCGGAGTATTACCTTTCCCTGCTGACGATGCATGGGACGATTATGGTGTTCTTCGTACTCACCAACGCGCCGTTCGCGGCATTCGGCAATTATTTTCTGCCCATCCAGATTGGCGCGGAGGACATGGCATTCCCGCGTTTTAACATGATGTCGTTCTGGACCACCTTTGTGGCGTTCGTAGTGTTGATGGCGTCATTTTTTGTGGCCGACGGCCCGCCGATTTCCGGATGGACGGCGTACGCGCCCCTGAGCGCGATAGGCAAGGATGCCGGACCGGGGCTCGCGATGGGCCAGGACCTGTGGGCCATTTCGATCGCGATCTTCTGCATCGCTTCGCTGCTGGGCGCATTGAATTTCATTGCGACTACGCTCGATCTGCGGACCAAGGGAATGTCTCTGGCGCGGATGCCTTACAGCACGTGGGCGTGGTTCGTGACTTCGGTGATTGCGCTGCTGGCGTTTGCCGTGCTGCTTCCGGCGTGCGTGCTGCTGATTTTGGATCGTTTGGCAGGAACGAGTTTCTTCATTCCCGCGGGGTTGGTGCTGAGCGACAGGCTGCAGCCGCATTCGGGCGGTTCTCCGCTGCTGTGGCAACACTTGTTCTGGTTTTTCGGCCATCCCGAGGTCTATATCGCGATCCTACCCTCCATCGGAATCGTGGCGCATATTCTTCCGGTGTTTGCGCGCAAGCCGTTGCTGGGCCCGCGCGCGCTGACGGGCGGCATGATCGCGACGGGATTCTTGAGCTATATGGTCTGGGGACATCACATGTTCGTGAGCGGAATGAATCCGTTTTCCGCCGACATCTTTTCCATACCGACGCTGATTATCAC
>JBAVQT010000337.1:0-3467 GCA_049694295.1 Candidatus Acidiferrales bacterium | reverse complement strand
CCTGTGTCTTTTCCCCGCATCTTCGGTTTAAGTTCGCCTCCCACTCCATCACTCCGCGCGCTCTCCCGTTTTCAGCGTTTTCGCCCACCCCATCTCGTGCGCCACTCGCTCACGCCGTGCCCCTCTCCGCGTCCACCGGGCGCGAGCCAATTCGCTTTTGGCTCCGCGCGAACTCTGGTACGATGGATAGTCGTTTCCTGCACACATTTTGATTCTGGAGTCGAATAAGCATGGCCATGGCCTGTGAACTCTGCGGTAAGAAGCCCAGCTTTGGCAACACCATCAGCCACGCGCATAATGTCACACGCCGCCGCTGGAATCCGAATCTGCGTCGCGTGAGAGCCGTTATCAACGGCGCGCGCAAGCACGTCCGCGTCTGCACCGCCTGCATCCGAGCCGGCCGCGTCAAGAAAGCGGCCTGACGCCCTGTCCATACCCACGGGAGCCCGCTTGAAGCGCTCGATCCCCATTCTCGCTGCCGTGCTTGTCTGCGTGCTGCTAGGCGCCTGCAAGAAGGAATCGGCGCCGGGCCCAGACGTGTGGGCCACGGTCAACGGCAAGGATATCTCACGCGCCGAAGTGGAGAAATATTATCGCTCGCGCGCCAATGCCGAGGGACCCGCTCCTTCACAGGAAGAAGCGCTCTCCCTCAAACTCAATATTCTTGACGAGTTGATCAACAACGAAATCCTGCTGCAGCGCGCCGCCAAGATGAATCTGATCGCCAGCGACGCGGAAGTCGAAGATAAGTTCACCGAATCCAAGAGCCCTTACACCGAAGATGAATTCCAAAAAAAGCTCAAAGATACCGGCCTGACAGTTGACGACCTCAAGAGCGACATTCGCCGCCAGCTTTCGGTTCAGAAACTCCTCAACCGCGAGGTCGTCGCCAAAATTTCCATCACCGATCAGGACGTCTCCGACTTCTACGACAAAAATCGCGCCCAGTTCAACGTCGCCGAGCCTCAATATCACATCGCGCAAATCGTGGTCACGCCGAAGCCCGATCCTTCCGTCCACAATCGCAAAAACGATAAAGCCACCAGCGACGCCGAGGCCAAGCGTAAAGTCGAGTTGCTCGAACAAAAACTCAACGCCGGCGCCGATTTTTCCCAACTCGCCATGGACTATTCCGAGGACTCCACCGCCTCCACCGGGGGCGATCTTGGTTTCGTCCCCGAATCCGCGTTGAATCAATCCGATCCGGCTCTCAAGAAGGCCATTCTTTCTCTCAAGTCCGGCGAAATCACCCAGCCCATCGGCACGAAAGGCGGCGGCTACCGCATCATCAAGCTGCTGGCGAAAGAAGCGGCGGGCCAGCGCGAGCTCACCGATCCTCAGGTGCAGCAATCTATTCGCGACATGCTGCGCAATCGCAAGGAACAGCTTCTCCGCTCCGCCTACATGGCCGAAGCGCGCAACGAAGCCCACGTGCAGAACTATCTCGCGCGCCAGATCATAGAATCCGCCGGCAAGCTCCCCGCCTCGAATTAAGATTTAAGCGATTGCTTGCTGCGGCAGATCTATCTGTAGCGGCAATTTGCATTCGTTCAACTCACACTCGCCAGAATCTCTCCCGCGCTCACGGTCTGTCCCTCGCTCACCAGCAGCCGCTCCAGCGTCCCCGATTTCGGCGAGCGAATTTCGTTCTGCATCTTCATGGCTTCCACCACCAGCAACCCCTGGCCCGCTTCCACCGCGTCGCCCACCCGCGCCAGCACGCGCACGATTTTTCCCGGCATGGGCGCCACGATCTGTTGCCGCCCTTCTGCGGCCAGCGCTCCGCCGCAATCCCGGCGCCATTCCCGCGGGTCGCGAATCGTCGCCGCGTATTCGCGTCCGCGCACCAGCACGCGCAGCCTCGCGCCGTTCCGCTCCACGCGCGCTTCCAAGGACTTCGCGCCGATCAAAATCGAATAGACGCCCTCGCCGATTTCCACCGCATCAGCTTCGAGCTCTTTGCCGTCAAACACGCACTGCAGCCGCCCGCCGGCTCTCCGCAGCTCGACGCTCCGCGTCTTGCCTCCGATTTCAATCTCGAGCTTCATCCGGCCTTTCACCCGCTCGCTTGCAATTCACCCTCGCGGATCGCGCTCCACCTGCTCGCGGCGTCCCTCGCTTTTCCACCTTGATTCGGTTCCGCTCGCTTCACGCCGGTCGCCGCCGCCGCTCGCCGCGTTCTGCCTGCTTTCGTGCCACAGCGCAGCGGCCAGCGCCGCAGCGTCTTCTTCGGCTGCGGAAGGCGCCGCTTCGCTCACCGGCTCGCGCAAAAAATCGTCCAGCCATCGCGTGTAAATCGCCGCATTCTGAAAATCGTGCGAATCCAAAATCCGCCGGAACAATCCCACGTTCGTCTTAATTCCCGCCGCCATATATTCGCCCAGCGCCCGCCTCAGCCGCGCCATCGCCTCCTGGCGGTCGCTCCCCCACGCAATCAATTTCCCCAGCATCGGGTCGTACTCGTTCGGCACCGTCCAGCCGCCATACACGCCATCGTCCAGCCGGATTCCCGGCCCGCCCGGCGTCCGGTACATTCCGATTTTCCCGGGAGACGGGAAAAAATTATTGTCCGGATCCTCCGCGTAAATGCGGCACTCGATGGCGTGGCCGCGCATCATCACATCGTCCTGCGAAAACGGCAGCGCCTCTCCCGCCGCGATGCGGATTTGCAGCTTGACCAAATCCACCGACGTCACCATCTCCGTCACCGGGTGCTCGACCTGCAGCCGCGTGTTCATTTCCAGGAAATAGAATTTCTCGTCTGCGTCCAGCAAGAACTCCACCGTCCCGGCGTTCGTATATCCTCCCGCGCGCGCCAGCTTCACCGCCGCTTCGCCCATCTCTCGCCGCAGGTCCGGCGTCATCACTGGCGACGGTGCCTCTTCGATCACTTTCTGGTGACGTCTCTGCACCGAGCATTCCCGCTCGCCCAGATAAATGATGTTTCCATACTTGTCGCCAAGTACCTGAATTTCCACGTGCCGCGGCCGCAATAAATATTTCTCCAGATACATCCGCCCGTCGCCAAAAGCGTTCTGCGCTTCTGACGACGCGTCGCGCCAGCTCGCTGCCAGCTCGGACTCGCGCTCCACCATCCGCATTCCTTTTCCGCCACCGCCCGACACCGCCTTCAGCACCACCGGATAGCCGACCTTCCTCGCCGTTTCCACCGCCTCTTCAATTCGTTCGATCGGATCGAGCGCCCCAGCCACGGTCGGCACCCCCACCGCGCGCGCCACGTGCCGTGCCGCCGTCTTCGATCCCAGCTGCTCCATCGCCGAGGCCGTCGGACCGATGAACGTAATGCCCGCCGCGTCGCACGCCCGCGCCAACGCCGGATTTTCCGCCAGAAATCCATATCCCGGATGAATCGCGTCGCACCTCGCATCTTTCGCCGCGCCGACGATCTTTTCGATCGCCAGATAACTCTCGCGCGAAGGCGCCGCCCCGATCGCATACGCCTCGTC
>JBAVQT010000336.1:0-2293 GCA_049694295.1 Candidatus Acidiferrales bacterium | reverse complement strand
GCATTGTGCAGCGCGACGGCGGCCTGCTCGCTGACGCTGCCGAGAAAGAAAAGGTCCTCTTCGTTGAAGGGCGCGCCGTCCACTTTGTTGATTACTTCCACGACGCCAATCACTTCGTCGTCTTTTCTCAGTGGCGCGCCCATCCACGACTGCATCTGGAAGTCTCCACCGGCCGCGCGCCGCTCCTCGAAGGCCTCTTCCTCCGCGGGATCTTCCACCAATTTCGGATTGGCACCCTGGAGGACTTCGCCGAGCGGGCCTTCTTCGGCCGAAGCGCGCGCCCCATCCTCAGTGGTGGGATCTTGGCCGGATTTCTGCGCGAGATAGAGGTCCTGCGCGGCTGCGTCTACCAGCCAGAGATTGCAGGCGGCGGCGCCGAGAATGTCTCGAATTTTTCCGGCGACGATGGGGAGGAGTTCGGCCAATTCCAGCGTGGAAGTAAAGGTGCGTCCGAGATCGTAGAGCGCGGTCAGGCGCTCGAGTGTGGCGAGCTGAGCGCGGCGCTCCGTTTCGATGGCTTCGAGATTGGTGAGGGCCTGACCGGCCAGGCGGCTGGCTTCCTGCAAGAAATGCGCGTCGTCGTCAGTGAAATCACCGGAGCGCTTATTCAGAACTTCGACGACACCCGCCGCGCTCTGGGCCGCGGGCAGCGCGGCATAGAGCGCGGATTTTATGTGCGCCCGGCTAGCTTCCTGCAGGTGTTCAAACGTTTCGGAGGCCGCCTCGCGCGAGTTCAAGCGACGCGTCTCGCCCGATTCGAACACTTCGGCGAGAATTCCTTCGCTTACCGCGCCATCGCCCGCGCTGGCGCGCTCGCCCGGCTCGTTCCATCGCGCGCGACACAGTAGCTCTTCGGACTGCGCGTCGCGCAGCCAGATCAGGACGGTTCGCGCGCCGAGAGTCGCACCGGCGCGAGCGGCAAACATTTTCAACAGCGTATCCTGATCGCGGCAAGCGAGCGACACGCTTGCGAGTTCGAATAGCGCCGAACTTGAATCCATGGGTCTCCGGACAGGGGGGGACGGCTGAGACCGCGCCGCGCTTGATGCCCCCGCGAAAGCGCAGCGGGGCGCAGCCTAACAAAGCGAAGCAGGGGCGTCAAGGAACGGACTGGCGGGCGCTTGCGCGGACTACGCAGGAATTTCGGGGACGGCTGCCAGGAGGGCCTGGGTATACGGATGTTGCGGCGCGGAAAGCACGCGGTCAGCCGGGCCAGTCTCGACGATGCACCCGCTTTGCATGACCGCGACGCGCGTGGCCAATTGCGCGACCACCGGCAGGCTGTGGGAAATCAAAATGAGGGTCAGCGAAAATTCGCGCTGCAGGCGGGCGAGGAGCTCGAGAATCTGGGCGCCGACGGAGACGTCCAGCGCGGATACAGGCTCATCGGCAATCACCAGCTCAGGACGGAGAACCAGCGCGCGAGCGATGCCGATGCGCTGGCGCTGGCCGCCTGAAAATTCGTGAGGATAGCGGCGCAGCGCGTCCGCACCCAAGCCAGCGGCCTGGAGCGCTTCGGCGACGAGGCGTCGCTTTTCGGCGCCGGACATTTTCGGCTCGTGAATTTCGAGCGGCTCTCCAACGATCGCCGCTACTTTCATGCGCGGATCGAGCGAAGCCATGGGATCCTGAAAAACCATCTGCATGCGGCGGCGCAATCGCCGCAATTCATCGCCGCGCGCCGCCAGCCAATCTTTTCCCTGGAAGCGAATCTGGCCGGAGTCGGGTTCGATCAAGCGCATCAGCATCCGCGCCAGAGTGGTCTTTCCGCAGCCCGATTCGCCCACGATTCCCAGCGTCTCACCGCGCTCGACCGCCAGGCTGACGGCGTCCACCACCACCGTGCGCCGCTCGGAGCCAGCCAAGGCTCCCGCCGCGGAGCCGAATGACTTTCTTAGATCGCGCGCTTCGATAATGTAGTTGGAAGCTGGCGCGGTATCCGCGTCGCGGCGATTTGCGCCGGGAAGAAGAGTGTTTTCGCGTTGCGCGTCCGCAGTCATTTCAAATTTTCTCTCCGGCGATCAGCAGCGAAGTGTTCACCATCTCGATTCCCGCCGACGGATCTCCAGCTCCCGCGCCGCTGGTGTAGCGGGGATGAAATCCGGCGCTATCCGCGGCCATGGATTCGATCATCATGCGGCGGGCCTGGTCATATCGCCGATCGCCGCGATGCCAGCCGGCCACATGGAGCCAGTGATCGAAATCGCGGGGATGTTCCTCGATCTCGGTGGCGAGGACGCGCAGTCCGGCGCTGGCGAGCAGCGCATGGAATTCCGCTAGGCCGAGCGTGCGC
>JBAVQT010000335.1:0-1680 GCA_049694295.1 Candidatus Acidiferrales bacterium | reverse complement strand
CAGCAAGGTCCGCCGCCCGAAGCGGGGGGACCGCCGGCGGGCGGTCGCGGAGTAATGTCGCATGGCGATTCGATCGGGTTCATCGGCTTTGAAGAAGGGCTGGACGGCAAGACCGTTACCGGCGCGCCCTTTAGCGCGACCTTTTCGTCGCAAACCACGGAAACTCTTCCCGACGGCAACCGCATCCAGCGCAGCACGTCTGGCACGCTGGCGCGCGACAGCCAGGGGCGAATTCGGCGCGAGATGACGCTGCCGGCGATCGGCCCCTGGGCCACGGAAGGCAGTTCGCCACTGCACGTCATTTTCATCAACGATCCTGTGGCGGGCACGCGCTACGCGCTCGACGCAGATAAGAAGGTGGCGCGTTCGCTGCCGCCTCCGCCGAATAAGCGCGATTTCAACAGGGACCGCGGAGAAGAGAGCGATCCGAAGCAGGTCACCACGACCGCGCTGGGGACGCAGACCATCAATGGCGTTTCCGCGCAGGGCACACGGATCAGTCGAACCATTCCCGCCGGCGCAATCGGCAATGAGAAGCCAATCACCATCGTGTTCGAGCGTTGGTTCTCGCCAGACCTGCAGGTGAACGTGCTGACCAAGCGCTCCGATCCGCGCATGGGCGAAACCACCTATCAGCTGGCCGATGTTCAAAGGGCAGAGCCCAGCGCGGCTCTATTCCAGGTCCCATCGGACTACACCATCAAGGCTGGACGAGCGGGACAGCGCGGCAACCGGCGCCGTTCGCGCGGCGAGCAGCAGCAGACGCCTGCCGATCAATCGCCCGCAAGTGGCGCGACGCCCCAACAGCCTTAGGACGCAATCGGTTTTTTCACGCAATACTTGCGGGCGGCTCCCCACCACGCACCGCCCGCAAGCCCCCCCTTCCACGCGGCAATCAGATTATTCAGGTTACCGAATCATGGGTGCGAAATAAGGATCAGGAAATATCGAGCGCGCGGTCGAGCAACTCGACGACGTGAAGCACTTCCTGTCCAGTGGCGTGAATTGTCGCGCCGGCGCGCAACTGCAGAATGCAGCCGGGATTGGCCGTTACGATGACCTGCGCGCGCGTCTGCTTTGCGAATTCCATTTTTTCAGCCAGCAGCTCGAGCGCCGCTTTCGTTTGCGTGATGTTGTAGACGCCGGCCGAGCCGCAGCACTGCTCGGACATCGGCAGCTCGACGAACTCGACGCCCGGCACCGCGCGAATCAGCTTTCGCGGAGCTTCGCGGATTTTTTGGCCGTGGACGAGATGGCAAGAATCCTGATAGGTGACGCGCAGAGGCAACGGTCGCAAGGGCGCCGTGAGGCCCAGTTCCGCGATAAATTCGGTGACATCGCGCATTTTCGCCGCGAACGCTTGAGCGCGTTCTTCGATGGAGGCGTCTTCGTCCGCGAAAAGCTGCGGATATTCCTTCAGCATGGAGCCGCAGCCTGCGGCGTTGGTGACGATGGCGTCGAAATCCTCCGCGCGGAACGCATTCATATTTTCTTGCGCGAGTTGGCGCGCCACATCGCGGAAGCCGGCGTGCGCAGGCAGCGCGCCGCAACAAGTTTGCGCCGCTGGCACCACTACTTCGCAACCGTTGGCTTGCAGCACGTGGATCGTCGCGCGATTCAGCTCGCTGAAGGTGACCTGCGCCAGGCAACCGGCGAAGAAAGCGACGCGGGCGCGGCGAG
>JBAVQT010000334.1:0-1605 GCA_049694295.1 Candidatus Acidiferrales bacterium | reverse complement strand
ACGGTGGAATGCGCGTATCACGGATGGCGTTTTGACGCGCACACGGGCCAATGCAAGCTGGTGCCCTCGATCACCGCGGATTCGAAATTGAAATGCGAGCGTATTTACGCCGGCAGTTTTCCCTGCGAAGAGCGCGACGGGTACATCTGGGTCTACATGAGCGATCCCGAAGGCCGCGGCGCGGAAACGCCGGCGCCCGAGCCGCCAGTGCTGGAGACTTTCAGCGCGCGCTACCAGATCGCGCATCTGTGGGCCGAACTGCCCTGCAACGTGGATCACGGGATCATCGGGCTGATGGACCCGGCGCATGGGCCGTTTGTGCATCAGGCATGGTGGTGGCGCTCGCGGCGCAGTATTCGCGAAAAAGCCAAGCAGTACGAGCCGATCCCCAACGGATTTCGCATGAGCCCGCACGCGCCATCGGCAAACAGCGCGCCTTACAAGATTTTGAAATTCATCACCGGCGAACCGGCCACCACCACGATTGATTTCGTGCTGCCGAATGTGCGCGACGAGCAAATTCGCGCCGGGCGCTATTGGCTTTCCAGCCGGACGACGGTGACGCCGATTCGCCGCGATCTGTGCCGGCTGGATTTCTGCGCGGCCTGGAATATTTTGCCGTGGTTTCCGGTGGTGTCATTGATCATTCATGTGCTGGGGCCGCGATTTATCCGGCAGGATGTGGAAGTGATCGAAAAACAGGCGCAAGGATTGAAGTACCAGGATCGCATTATGCTGGTGGACGATGCCGATCGTCCGGCGCGCTGGTATTTTGAATTGAAGGCGGCGTGCATCGAGTCTCAGCGCAGAGGCTCGCCGCTGAAACATCCGATGGACGGACCGGTGACGCTGCGCTGGCGTTCCTGACTTTTGTCGCGCGGGCGTGATTTAGCCTGTGCTTCTCCCGCTCTTCTCCTGCGATCACCCTAGTACATAACTCCATGAGACCAACCCTGGACTTTCGTCCAGTTGCCGCCATGCGCGCATGGGGGGATAGTCGAGTGGCCGAAAGTGTCTGCATTCCTGGGGCGGTGATCTTGGGGCGCGCTCTGCATCGTGGTGTCCACTCAGTTTCCGCACGCATTGGCTCGCAGCGGCTGCGCTGCGAAGCAGATTTTTTCCGTGATTCACGCTCGCGCGAATTTTGCCCGGCACGCGAGCGAACTTTCTGGCGCAATCGCAATCAACGTTGTCAACTCTGAGGTGAACATGCGATCGGACATTCGATTTCTGGCTGTGGCGATGGGGCTTGGGGCGGCTGTGGCTGCGGCGCTGCCGGCTACGGTGCGCGCGAATGATTCCGTGCAGTGCGCCGCGAACGAAGAAAAAGTGTGGGTGTACCATTCGCCGACGGATTTTAATGTGGAGGCAAAACTGGCTTGCGGCAGTGGCATCACGATCGTGAGCCGCGTGAAAGGCTACGTCGAAATTCGCACCGCCGCTGGACAGGTGGGCTACGTTCCGGACGACGCGATCCCGAATCTGCCGCCGTATGTGGACCAGGAAGCCAAGAACGCGGGCACGGATGGCGGGATGTCGCTGGGAGATATTGCCAAGCGGATGCGGCATGGCGGCGCGCCGGCGGAGAGCGCGAGTAACGCGGCA
>JBAVQT010000333.1:0-4588 GCA_049694295.1 Candidatus Acidiferrales bacterium | reverse complement strand
CACCTTGCCCAATTGGCAATGCGGCGCGGCATCGTCTTTCGGAAGCAACGCAACGGAGGCGCGCAAGCGCCGCAAAATCTCCGCGGCGTCGGTTTTCTCGCCTGTAACGTCGTCGCGGCGAAAGAGTAGCGCGCCGCAGTAATACTCCATTTGCCCGTCCTTTGGCTGGCGATCCGAATACTGGCACAGCTTTGCAACCGCTTCGGGAGCAGGCGAAGAAGCCAGGTCCATCTGAATGTCTCCCAAATATTGCAGCGCCTCCTCCGGTTGTGGCGCCAGTTCCGCCGCACGCAGCAGATACTTTGTCGCTGCGTCGTCTGTTCCTCCAAAATGTTCCACCATGCCCAGCGCCAATTGGATTCGCCAAGACTCCGGATGCAATTCCTCCGCCTGTTTGAGGGCAACTCGCGCGGGTTCGAAGCCATTGTGCCGAATTAACTCGACGGCGAGCGACAGACTATATTTTTCTTCGTTCGGTGCTAGAGCGACGGCCGCCTGATAACTCTTAACCGCTGCCAAGCTGTCTCCGCGCGACTCCTGAATGTCGCCGAGCAGATCCTCCAAATCGGCGCTGTCGTCGAGCTCCTTGCACTTCTTCGCGCTTTCCAATGCGTCGTCCGCACGCCCCGCCCGGGATTGAGCGAGCGCTAGATCAAATTGCAGGTCGGCGCGGCTCGGGTCGAGCTCCGCCGCCCTCTGAAGCTCTTCAATGGATTCGGAATATTTTTCATGCGAGATCAGAAGCTCCGCCACACGCTGAAGAAATGCTATCTGGTCCGCTGATGTTAGCTGTATCGCGCGAAGCTCTTCCAGAGTTCGATGAAAGTTGGCATGCATTTCCAATTCAGCTTCCAGACAAACGAGGCCGATCTGAGGATTGCGCGTGCTGGAAAACAGACGCTCTGTTAAAGCTGCCGCGCGTCGCCAATTCTTCGATTGCATTTCCGCTACAGCCGTCGCCATGGCCAGACCAGGGTCCGTCGGCTTCATCGTGAGAGCCTTCTCCATTTCCGACGCGGCGGCCAGCGGATTTCCCAGCCCCAGAGCTATGGAGGCTTTCAGCCGGTGGAATTCGACGCTCTCTTCACGGCCGCTCGGAGGCGGCAGGTCGGCCAATACGCTTTGCGCTTCCGTGTACCTGTGGAGTTGCGCGAGGACCAACGCCCACTCCGTTCGAATGTGCGGGTTGCCATGGCTGGCTCTTGCGGCATGCGCGAATAATGGCTCAGCCTTGTCGGGATGGCCTTCGCCATCGTAGACTTCGCCGAGAGCCGTTAGCGCGATGTAGTCTTCGGGCGTGGTTTGCAAGGCGACGTTGAACTCTTCGGCAGCGCGATCGTTCTGCCCCAGACTGGCATACGCTTGTCCGAGCATGGTCCGCGCGTTCGAGTCCTGGGGCGAAGTCTGAAGATAATCCGATAGTATTCGAATTGCGTCCTCTGCATTCCCCTGTGCCAGAGCGGATTGTGCTTCCGCGAGTCGTCCGGAGGATTGATGCGGGTGCGTCTGCGATGGGGATTGATTCTGCCGCGCGCTGAGCGAGGGTGGGAAGCAACAGAGCAATAAACCACTAGCAATCAGGACGGAACGTCTCAGGTGCCCACAAGCCTTCACGGTCGCTGCTTCCCCCTCAGTCGTCAACCGATCTCGCGGTTCTCTGTTTTGCAGGAAACGCTTGGCTCCAAATTTCTATCCGCCGGCCAACTTCCGGGCGCTTCGCTTACCTGAACCAGAATAACCCCGTCAATCAATTGCCGTCGGCTCTTGTAGAAGACTAAGGTGGCCCGCAGGAGATGACGGAATTGTGGCCCCGAGCGGATTGTGTGGCTCGTGAAGATCGAGGCCTGCCAATGCCAGAATCGCAAGCGGAACACTGGCGCGGCTTCGATCACCGCGAACCTCACGATTTTATCGAATCGTTTCGGCCCTCTCGGCCCGCCGCCGGGATGGTCCCGGTTTGTTCCGGCGATTTCGGGGAGAGGAAATCCCGCTGGAAGCCCATCCCTGCACGTAATCTGCGCAATTTGCCCGCGTTCGTAAAATCGTTCGCAGGTTAGCCCACGGTCTTGCGCATTGTCTACGCCTATTTTGTTTGTAGGCTGTCGCACTTCTTGACTTGCCTGCGTCTGGCCCCGCTGTTATAGTCCCCGCTCGTTAATCGATTCACTCGTTCCTGGACACCCGACTTGGTCGAGAACATTTCGCCCCACCTTCCTCCCGAGGTCGCTGGGCCCTCCGAAAAACTTGTTCGTGGCATGGGTTTAGTTCAATCCGTCGCTGTCAACATGTTGGGGATGATTGGAGTCGGCCCCTTCATCACCATCGGTGTGATCCTCGTCGCAATGGGCGGTCCGCAGGCCATACTCGGTTGGTTTCTCGGCGCCGTGTTTTCCGTCTGCGACGGGATGGTTTACGCCGAATTGGGTGCGGCGATGCCAGGAGCCGGCGGAGCGTATATCTATTTTCGCGAAGCATTTAATGCACGCACCTGGGGCCATCTTTTCTCTTTTCTCTTTTTGTGGGAAACCATTTTCGTCGCTCCGTTGGCCATTTCGGCCGCGTGCGTCGGTTTTGCCGAATATACACATTATTTCTTGCCGCGATTAAACCACGCCGGAGTAGGCGCCGTGGCCGCCTCCGTCTGTGTGCTGATTACGTTTATGCTGTATCGCCCCGTCAAGGATGTGGGGCGTTACTCGGTCATCATGTTGGCCGTGGTGTTGGCTGCGATGTTTTGGGTGATCGTGTCTGGACTTATTCACATCAACGTGAAGATGGCGTTCGATTTTCCACCCGGCGCATTTCATCTCTCCAAACCATTTTTTTATGGGCTGGCGGGAGCTACGTTAATCGCAATGTACAACTACGGCGGTTACAACAACATCACCTACCTGGGAGGCGAAGTTAAGAATCCCGGCAAGAATATCCCCAGGGCGATCGTTTTCTCGGTTGTGATTGTTGCCGTCCTTTACCTGCTCATGAGCGTGGTGATCATCGGAACGATTCCCTGGCGAGATGCCGCCGTCTCTCACGCGGTGGTGTCGGAATTCATCGGTAAGTTGTATGGCTCGCGCGCGGCCTCGGTGATGACCTGCCTGATTCTGGTCGCCACGCTCGCCGGGGCTTTCACCGGCAGCCTCGGTTATTCCCGCATCCTCTACGCCGCGGGCGCCGAAGGAAACTTCTTCAAAGTGTTTGGCCGCGTGCATCCCACGGGGCGCTTTCCGACCGTCTCGCTTATCGCCACCAACGCGATGGCCATTCCCCTCTGTTGGTTTTCGCTCGAGCGGCTGCTTACCGCATTAATGATCATTCAGATCGTCTTTCAATTCATCCCTCAGATCATCGCGCTTTTCGCCGTTCGCAAATATCGAAAGGAAATCAAGCGTCCGTACGGCATGTGGTTTTATCCTGTGCCGGCAATCGTAGCGCTCCTCGGATGGATTTATGTCGCGTGTACTCCGGAACAACGCCAGAACATGGGCACCGCCGCCATTCTTTTGGCGTTGGGATTGGGCGCATACTTTCTGCGTGCCCGGGTCGTCAAATCATGGCCCTTCGGGCAAAGCGGCGGCCGTTCAACGCCAATTGCCTGAACTACCGCAACAAATGGCACTTAAAGTTTCTTAGCAGGACAGCAGGAGTCTCGCACGATAAGTTGCGTCTTGAGCAAAGCGGGCGTAGGAATGCTGGCCCGCCCTTCGATATGATCGATCAAGATTCTGGCGGCAATCATTCCGATCTCTCTCGCGGGCTGACGCACCACCGTGAGCCTCGGCCGCAGCAGTGTGGCCCAATAGAAATCGTCGAACCCGAGCAGGCTGATTTCTTCCGGGCACGCGAGGCCGATCTCTTGGATGGCCGCCAGCGCGCCCAAGGCCATCATATTGTTGGTGCAGAAAATTGCGGTGGGACGTTGCCCTCGCGTCAAGAGCTGCATCGTGTGAAAATGCCCGCTTTCCATGTCATTGTGTCCGGCATGAATCGTCGAGCGGTCCAGGCGGATTTTCGCGCTCCGAATCGCCGACATAAATCCTTGCAATCTATCCCGCGATGTTCCGCTGGAGGCATCGCCCGTGATGATTCCGATGTCGCGGTGTCCCAGGCTCAATAGATAGGACGTCGCGCTTTTCGCGGCCTGCCTATTGTCCACTCCCACCCTTCCGACGTAAGTGTCATGTTCACGAGGGTGACGATCCGCATAAACCACGGGAAGATTTCCCAGAACCGCTCTTGTTTTGCCGCCCGCGGCGTTCATGGCGGGAATCCGCACAACTCCATCCACCCGGCGCCGGTGAAACGAATCCAAATAATTGCGCTCTTCTTCCCAACTTTCCCGAGAATCTCCGATCAGCACCGTGTAACTTGCTGAGGCCGAATAATCTTTGACCCCCCGCACCAGCTCGATGTAAAAATTGTTCGAAAGATCGGGAACCACGATGGCAATCGAGTGCGTTTTCTGCAGGCGAAGACCACGTGCGAGATCGTTCGGGCAATATTTCAGCGTCTTGATCGCTATTTCGATTCGTCTGCGCATGTCCGCGCTGACGTAGTCGGAATTGTTCAGCGCGGCGGAAATCGTTGAGAC
>JBAVQT010000332.1:0-2727 GCA_049694295.1 Candidatus Acidiferrales bacterium | reverse complement strand
TCCCAAGACCATGGCCAATGCCGGCGCTAGCCAAATCTCGATGGAGACCGGCTTCAGCGGTCCGACGTACACCGTTTCGACCGCCTGTTCTTCCGCCAACCACGCTATCGGCCAGGCTTTTCGTCTGGTGCGCGATGGCCTTGCTGATGTTGCCATCACCGGCGGTAGCGAAGCTCCGTTTACCCTCGGCATGCTCAAGTCCTGGGAAGCCATGCGCGTGATTTCACCGGATACTTGCCGCCCGTTCAGCAAAGATCGCCGCGGCATGATACTGGGCGAAGGCGGCGGAATGATGATTCTTGAGCCGTGGGATGCCGCTCAGGCGCGTGGCGCCAAAATTTATGCGGAAATTTGCGGATTTGGAATGACTTCAGACGCGCACCATCTGACTCAGCCGACCGTCGATGGCCCGGCTCGCGCCATGGCTGGCGCGCTGCGCGAAGCGGGAATGCGGCCCGAGGAAATTGGCTACATCAATGCGCACGGCACCGGCACGCCGGGCAACGATCCGGTGGAAAGCCGCGCCATTCGTGCCGTCTTCGGCGCGCACGCCGACAAAATCTCGATCAGCTCTACAAAATCCATGCACGGCCATGCCCTCGGAGCCGCCGGCGCGCTCGAAGCTGTTGCCACGGCCCTCGCGCTTCACCATGGCATCCTTCCGCCCACCGCAAATTACAACGAGCCCGATCCCGAGTGCGACCTTGATTACATCCCCAATCAGCCCCGCGTCCTGCGAGTCGCCGCGGCCCTCTCCAATTCCTTCGCGTTCGGCGGCCTCAACGCCGTGGTGGCCTTCCGCGCCGCCCCGCGCTAATTGTCCGTTGCCGGTTGGCTCGGGCTGCTCTGGCTTCCCGTAAACGCCACCAGCGCGTCCAGTTTTTCCCGCGCCGCGCCCGAATCAATCGCCGCCGCTGCGATCCGCACGCCTTCCAGAAAATCTCGCGCCTTTCCTGCCGCCACCAGCGCCGCCGCCGCGTTCGCCAGCACGATATCGCGGCGCGGCCCGTGTTCTTTCACGAGTAGCGATCGTCCGAATAATTTGTGAATGATTCCCGCGTTTTCCGCTGCATCGCCGCCGCGTAGCGCCTCGATCGGCGCGCGCCGCAGCCCGAAATCTTCCGGAGTCACGCTGTAGTTGAATACCTCGCCGTCGCGCAGCTCTGCGATTTGCGTCTCTCCCGAAATCGAAATTTCGTCCAGTCCGTCCGCGCCGTGAACCACAAATGCCCGCTGCACGCCGAGTTCGCCCAGCGCTCGCGCCACCAATTCCGTCACGCTTTCGTCGTACACGCCCACCACTTGCGCCGATGCCCCCGCCGGATTCGTCAACGGCCCCAGTAAGTTGAATACCGTGCGCATCCCCAGCTCGCGGCGTACCGTCATCGCGTTGCGCATCGCCGCGTGCATCGCCGGCGCAAACAAAAATCCGATTCCGATCTCCTCGATCGAGCGCGCCACCTGCGCAGCTTCCACGTCCAGGACCACGCCAAACTGCTCCAGCACGTCCGCCGATCCGCATTTCGAAGTGTATGACCGGTTCCCGTGCTTCGCCACGTGCATGCCCGCAGCCGCCACCACAAATGCCGCCGCTGTCGAGACGTTGAAAGTCCCCTGCGCGTCGCCGCCCGTCCCGCACGTGTCTACCAGCGCTTTGTTAGAACGAGTCCAGCCGCCCGGGAAAATCGGCGTGGCGTGGCGTCGCATCGCCGTTGCGAATCCCACCACCTCTTCGACGGTTTCGCCCTTCATGCGCAGCGCGGTCAGCAATCCGGCAATTTCCGCGCCGTTCGCTCGGCCCGCGAGAATCTCCTCCATCGCCGCCTCCGCTTCCACGCGCGATAGGTCTTCGTCCCTCACCACTTTTTCCAGAGTCTCGTGAATCATTTTTAGCATCGCAATCCAGAACCCGTGAGGGGCAGTCGCATCGAGCGTTTCTCGACCTTCTTGCCCGGCCTCGATCTTCCAAGTAAACTAAAGTGCTTTTGCACACTAAAATCTTAGCACTATTCAACCCGAGCTTCCTGAAAGCGACGGAGCATTCATGAAGATCCACGAATACCAAGCCAAGGCCATCCTCGCCAAATTCGGCGTTCCCGTTCCGCGTGGCGAAGTCGTATTCAATAAAGAAGAAGCGCACACTGCCGCCGAACGCCTCGGCACTGGCGTAGTAGTAGTCAAAGCGCAGATTCATGCCGGAGGCCGCGGCAAAGCGGGCGGCGTCAAGCTCGCCAAGTCTCCCGCCGAAGCTGCGACACTTGCCGGACAAATTCTCGGCATGAAACTGGTCACCCCGCAAACCGGTCCCGAAGGTCGCATCGTTTGCCGCCTGCTCATCGAAGAGGGTTTGGATATCAAGCGCGAACTCTACATCAGCTTGCTAGTTGACCGCGCCACCGGCACACCGATCTTCATGGCCAGCACCGCCGGTGGCATGGAGATAGAGGAAGTCGCAAAAGATAATCCCGAGGCCATACTCCGCGAGCCGATTCAACCTGAGACCGGCTTTCAGCCGTTTCACGCGCGCAAGTTGGCGTTCGGCCTGGGACTCGCGCCGGAAGCGCTCGCAGCAGCTGTTCCGTTTTTCCAATCCCTCTATCGCGCCTTCATCGAAACCGATTCCTCGATGCTCGAAATTAATCCTTGTGTTGTCACCGGTGACGGGTGCCTCGTTGCACTCGACGCCAAAGTCACTTTTGACGACAACGCGCTCTATCGCCATCCTGA
>JBAVQT010000331.1:0-12775 GCA_049694295.1 Candidatus Acidiferrales bacterium | reverse complement strand
TCCCCGATTACCCCAAAATTGAAGCGTCGTGAAACATGCGGCCGGTCTCGCGCGTAACGACACGTAGACCTGTTTCTATGAAGGAGAAGCATCTCTGATGGCAACTTCGTCCTCCAACCCGGGTGGCCCCGACCTGGGCCAATTGCGCATCAGCGATGCGCACCGCAAGAGCGGAAAGACGGGCAAGCGCTTCGGCATTGCCGCCGCTGTGCTCGGTCTTATCGTGATTCTTACCGGCGCATTCTTCGAATTGCGCGAGCAGAAGCCCATCGTGGAAGTAGCCTCGGCGCAAGCTCCTTCCGTCGGCGGTCGCCAGGCGCTGCTCAACGCCAGCGGCTACGTCACGCCACGGCGGCGCGCGACGATTGCCGCGAAAATCACGGGCCGCGTCACCGGCGTCTTCTTCGACGAAGGCATGCACGTACACGCGGGCCAGGTGCTGGCCACGCTGGACGACTCCGACGTGCAAAGAGCCCTGACCTCGGCGAAAGCGGATCGCGATGCCACGCAAGCCGGAATCGCCGATCTGCAAGTACAGCTGAAGAATTCGCAAATCGAGTTGCATCGCGCGCAAGAGCTGGAGTCTGGGGGCATCGGCACACAGGAATCGCTCGACAACGCGCGGATGAACGTGGACAGCCTGAAAGCCAAGATCGCGCTCACCAAAGTACAGGTGGAAGCGGCGGATGCGCGCATCGGCGAAGCCCAGCAGGCCGTGGACAATTGCGTGATTCGCGCGCCGTTCGATGGCGTCAGCGTTTCAAAAGACGCGCAGGTCGGCGAAATGGTCTCGCCGATTTCCGCGGGCGGCGGCTTCACGCGCACCGGCATCTCCACCATCGTCGACATGAATTCGCTGGAAATCGAAGTGGATGTGAACGAAGCCTACATCGCGCGCGTCGAGCCCGGGTAGCCGGTAAACGCCGTCCTCGATGCCTATCCCGATTGGCAGATTCCGGCCAAGGTGCGCACCGTGATCCCCACCGCCGATCGCGATAAAGCCACCGTGAAGGTCCGCATCTCGTTTTTGAAGCTCGACCCGCGCATTCTTCCGGATATGGGCGTGAAGGTGACCTTCCTCGGCGAGGAAACGAAAAAAATAGCCGGAGCGGCCGAACCCGTCGCTCTCATCCCCCAGGAAGCCGTGCGTGACGAATCGGGCAAGAAGATCGTTTACCTTGTTAAGGACGACCAGTTGGAGCGGCGTGCTATCACCCTCGGTGACGTGGTCGCGAATCAGGCCCAGGTGCTGGCGGGAATTGCCGCCGGCGATAGAGTGGTGGTGAAGGGCCCGGCGGCGCTGCACGACGGCGAAGCGGTCAAGATCAAGCAATAGGAGCGAACATGGTCCGAGTGGATGGCGGAAGCGCAAACGGCAGCTTGATTCAGATTCGCGGTCTCGACAAGACCTACAAGCGCGGCGACGAGGAGATTCACGTCCTGCAAGGGCTGAATCTCGATGTGGACGCGGGCGAATTCGTCGCCTTCATGGGACCCAGCGGCTCGGGGAAAACCACCCTGCTTAATTTGCTGGGCGGACTCGATGTCCCCTCGCGCGGCAGCATCACCGTGGCGGGCGACGAGATCACCCACATGTCCAGCAGCAAACTCACCGCCTGGCGCGCGCGGCATGTCGGTTTCATCTTTCAGATGTACAACCTGCTGCCGGTGCTCACCGCGTTTCAAAACGTCGAACTCCCGCTGCTGCTCACCAAGCTTTCGAAATCCGAGCGGCGCAAGCACGTAGAAACGGCCCTCTCCATCGTCGGGCTTGCCGACCGTCTCGATCACTACCCGCGCCAGCTCTCCGGCGGCCAAGAGCAGCGCGTCGCCATCGCCCGCGCCATCGTCGCCGACCCCACGTTTCTGCTGTGCGACGAGCCTACCGGCGATCTCGATCGCAAGAGCGCCGATGAAATTCTGAATCTGTTGACGCGACTCGTGAGCGAGCACGGGAAAACCATTCTGATGGTGACGCACGATCCGGCCGCAGCCGAGCGCGCCCAGGCCACGCTGCACCTCAATAAAGGCGTGCTCGTCGAGGGCGCCCACGCCGGGAGCCTGGCATGAAATTCTTTCCGCTGATTCTGGCCAACTTGTTTCGCAAAAAATTGCGCACCACCCTGACCATCGGCTCCTTCGCCGTCGCCCTGTTTCTGTTCGGCATCCTCGTGGTGGTGCGGGGTGCCTTCAACCAGGGTGCTGATGCTGCCGGCACTGACCGCCTGGTGACCATCAACAAAGTTTCCATCATCCAGCCGCTGCCAATTTCCTATCGCGACCAGATCCTGCGAATTCCCGGCGTCAAATGGGTTACCTTCGACGTTTGGTTTGGCGGCGTTTACCAGGATCCCAAAAATTTCTTCGCGAATTTCGCAATTGATCCCACCATGCAGCGCCAGGTTTTTCCAGAGCTGGCCGTGCCCGACGATCAGTGGAAGGATTTTGTCGGCGACCGCGAGGGCGCCATCGTCGGCACCGCCTTGATGAAGCGCTTCCACTGGAAAATTGGCGATCGCATCCCGCTGCAGGCGCCGATTTACGGCGGCACCTGGGAATTCAACATCCGCGGCGTCTACACGCCCACCAAGGAAGGCGAGCCCGACAATCAATTTTGGCTTCAATACAGTTACCTGGACGAGCGCCGCAAGTTCGGCAAGGGCCAGATCGGTTGGTACACCGTCAAGCTCGATACTTCCGACGATGCCGTCCGCGTTTCCAAAACCATTGACGACATGTTCGCGAATTCCAATTATGAAACCAAAACCGAAACCGAAAAAGCCTTCGCCACTTCCTGGGCTAAACAGGCCGGTAATATCGAATACCTGATTCTCGCCATCGGCGGAGTGGTTTTCTTCACGCTTCTGCTGGTCACCGGAAACACCATGGCTATTGCCGTCCGCGAGCGGGTCGGCGAGCTGGCCGTCCTGAAAGCGGTGGGCTTCAACGACCGCTTTATTCTTTACCTCGTTCTGGGAGAGTCATTATTCATCGCCGCTGTCGGCGGCGTCATCGGGCTCGGTCTTTGCAAATTGTTCACGCTGGGCGGCGACCCCACCCAGGGTTTCCTGCAGTTTTTCTCGCTGCCCAATTCCGCGCTGGTCACTGGAATTCTCGTTTCGCTCGCGGTTGGCTTGCTCGCCGGCATTCTGCCGGCTGCGATGGCGGTGCGTTTGCGCGTGGTAGACGCGCTTCGGAGGGTATGAAGCATGGCGATTCCCATTGTCTATAATCTTCGCAGTGTTCGCGCGCGCTGGCTCTCGGCCGTCGTGGCCGTGCTGGGCATCGCGGGCACCGTCGGAGTCTTCGTCGCCATGCTCGCCCTCGCCAATGGATTCCACGCCACGCTTGTGGCCTCCGGCTCGCCCGACAACGCCATCATCCGCCGCGCCGGGGCCACCAGCGAAATTGACGGCGCCGTCTCGCTCGATCAAGTAAAGGTCATTGACGATGCGCCGGGCGTAGCTCATGACAACGGCGTGCCGTTGGTCAGCCCTGAAGTGGTCGTCCTCGCCGCTTTTCCGCTGAAGGCCACCGGAACCGACACGAACGTCCAGGTCCGCGGAGTTTCCGAAAATGTCTTGAAAGTGCGTCCCAACGTCAAAATCATCCAAGGGCGATTCTTTCAGCCGGGACTCGAGGAGTTGATCGTTGGAAAATATGCGGCGGCCAGCTATGCGGGGTTCGAGCTCGGCAACACCGTCAAGTTCGGCGGTGGCGAATGGAAAGTTGTGGGTGTATTCGACGCCGGAGGCAGCGCGTTTGATTCCGAAGTATGGTGCGACGGTCCCGTGCTCAACCAGATTTACAAGCGTCCGCTGAATCTCTATCAGTCGGTCACGGTCCACATGACTTCACCCGCGGCGCTGCAGCAGCTCAAGGACTCGCTCACCGCCGATCCCCGCATGACTGTGCAGGTGGATCGCGAGACCGATTTCTACGAGAGGGAATCGCGCGCTTTGACCACTCTCATCCGGGTATTGGGCTTTCTGGTGGCAGGCGTGATGGGTGTCGGCGCCGTATTCGGGGCGCTCAATACCATGTACTCGATGGTCTCTGAGCGTTCCCGGGAGATCGCCACCATGCGTGCCATCGGATTTGGCGCGGGCAGTATCACGATTTCCTTTTTGTTCGAAGCGCTCTTTATCGCGCTGCTCGGCGGCATTGTTGGATGCCTGGCGGTGCTCCCGGTGAATGGCCTGACCACCAGCACGCTCAACTGGGCCACTTTTTCGCATGTCGCCTTCGCCTTCAGCATCTCGCCCATGCTCATCATCACCGGCATTATTTTCGCGCTGCTGATGGGGCTGATTGGCGGCGTGCCTCCGGCCGTCGTTGCGGCCACTCGGCCCGTCGCCAGCGCGCTTCGCGAACTTTAACCTCGGCTGGGCGCCTCTGGTATTCCGGCGGAGTCCGCCGAGGTTCGTAGCCTTATGTGGAGTGCGGCGGCTTGCCGCCGCTTTCGCAAGCCGAAGCTCGCTTCGGCGCTCGTCCTTCTGGCGGACTCCGTTCCTATGCCGCCTCAACAAACCCCCGCTTCGGTTCTCTCCCCTAACGCCGAACCCCCGGCCACTTTGCCTCCGCGTGTCCCCATAGCCTCGCCGAGCCGCACCGAGCGCAGCTTGTCGCCTCTCCAGCACTCGCCGCCCAGGAACGCCCGCGCGGAATGCCGGTTGACACCCCCCCATGGCGTTTTCATAATTCCAGGTGAGGCTGAGAATCTCTTGACGGAGCGTCAAAAATCGCTCGAACGAGCGTTGGAGGAGGCCGTGTCGCGCGCGCTGCGCGATAATCTGGCGCCTCTCCAGCGAACTGCGGATGAATTGCACCAGGCGTATGCCGACCTGGTCGCGGCTTGCTCCTCCAGCCGCCCCAGCAATGCGCTGCCCGCCATGCTGCGCGCCCAGACCGCCGCTTCGGCTCTCGCCGCCGGACTCTCTGTGCTTTCGAATTTTGTTGCTGTCGCGCTGAATCCTCGTGACCAGCACGCATCGGAGGAAGCCGCTCGTGCGGCCACTGCCGTTGCGGCGCCTGAAGAAGCTACGGAAGATGTGAATCGCGCCGAGCCGGAGGAAATTGCTCGCGAAGCGCAGCCTGCACCGCAGCCTGCGTCCGAAAAGCAGCATCACCCTGCCGCGCCCAAGCACTCGTCTGTGCCCGAATCCCAGATCGAATGGGTGGAAGATCCCTCAATCGCCACGGCCGAAGCCGTCGTTGATGAAGCCATCGTGGCGATTCCCGAATCGCCCGCCGAGACCGACGCCGAGGAAGTGGCCGCCGTCGAAGCTCCCGCTTTCGACATCGCCAGCCTCTCCAGCGATCTTCAGGATTTGCACCGCCGCGCCAATCGGGTAGCCAAAGTGGCCATGCAAGACATCAAACTCTTGCGCCCCAAAGATGTTCGCCAGGCGCTCGAACACAAGGACGTCTGCCGTCGTTTGCGTAGTGATCTTGATAAGGCCCGCAAGGAATATGACCGCCGCTTCCGCGCGATTCTGGACCACCCTGTGGATTACTTTCATCACTGGATGGTGGAAATTCTCGCTGAGGGCGACAGCGAAGCCCTCGGAGAATATCCCTATCCTTCCCCTGTTCTGCGCCACTGAAAAACCCGCTTTGCGGAGAATGCCTCGCCTCGCCTGCGTCGTCGTCGCTGCTGCAGTGGTGTGCTGCGCCGCGTTCGCGCGCCCCCTCGCGCATCGTTCCGCCGCGGCCAGACTGGTGGCGGCGAAGACCGCACCCGCGCGAACCGCGGCCCACAGCGGTGCGCGTCCTTCCTCCGTTGAAACCCAGCTTCAGCACTGGGCTCGCGCGCTGAAAGAAAAAAATCCGCAAGCCGCCTACGCGCAGCTGAGCGCGCTGGCCGATCGGAAATCTTCGGGTGTCTTCGGATTGCGCGCGGCGCTCGCGCTCGGTTACTACCATTATTCCAAAGCCGACTATCCCAAGGCGTCTGCGTGGCTCACTCGCGCGCAGGCCGATCCGCTGCTGCGCGACTATTCGCTCTACTGGCTCGCGGAAACCAACATCGCGCTCAATCGCAATGCGGAAGCGCTCGACGAACTGCAGCAGCTTCGCCAGCAATTTCCCGATTCCGTGATCACCGAGCAGGCGCTGCAATCGCTGGGCACCGCCGCCATCGCGCTCAATCAACCCGCCGCCGCAATCTCGGCGCTCGACGCCTACACGTTGACCCCCGAAAAGCCGGCGCTGCTTTTCATGCGCGGCGAAGCGCGCGAAGAGGCCGCCCAGCCGCTGCAAGGCGCCGCGGACTATCAGACCATCTATCTGCGCTACCCGCTGAGCGAGCAGGCCCGCCAGGCTACCGAGAAACTCAGCTTTCTCCGGAGCACTCTCGGCGCCCAGTTGCCGGCCATCCCGTTCGATCAGCAAGTGGCGCACGCCGCGGCGCTTTTCGCAGGCAAGCAGTGGGGCGACGCGCGGATCGAATACTCGCAGCTTCTGCCGCAATCGTCGGGAGCCGAGCGCGAGCGTGCCGAACTGCGCGTGCTCGAGTGCGGGCTGGCGCTCGGCGAAAATCCCGCGGATGTCGCGGCGCTCGCGATCAGCAATCCTGACGTCGAGGCCGAGCGTTCCTATACTCTCACCCAGTGGTACCGCGAGCAGCAGCAAGAGCAGCCGATGGTCGCCGCCGCCGAAGCCACGGCTTCGCATGCGCCCTCCAGCGCCTGGACCGAGGCTGCGCTCTTTGCCACGGGCAATTATTTTTGGGTGCAGCTCGATCGCGATCGTGCCTCCGCCTACTATCGCCGTGTGGCGGACGGATTCTCTTCCTCTCCCGATGCCACGCCCGCGCAGTGGCGCGTGGCCTGGACGGCGGTCCTCCAGCGCGCTCCAGATGCCTCCGAGTTGCTTACCGAACATCTGCGCCGCTTTCCCGGCTCGATTTTCACGCCGGATGCGCTCTACTGGCTGGGTCGCCTGGCTGAGGAATCGCACAACGACTCACTCGCGCGCGCCTACTACGCAAAATTAGGCGAGCGTTATCCGCAAAATTATTTCTCGAATCTGGGTTTGGCTCATCTCCATGCGCTGGGTCCGGGCGAAACAGCGATGCCCGAAGTGCTCGCCACCGTTCCTCCGCTGCCTCCCGCGCAGATTCTCGGCAGCGTGATTCCCCCGGCGGCGGCGGAGCGCCAGGCTCGCGCTGATGCGTTGAGCTCGATCGCTTTCGATAGTTCGGCCGTGCTCGAGCTGCGCGCCGCCTACGCAGCCACGGGCGAGCCTCGGCTTTTGCTCGAAGCGGCGCAAGCTTCGGTCGACGCCGGGAAATGCGGTGCGGCCACCATGATGGCGCGGCAAATTTATCCGCAGCTCGAATGGCGCGCGTTTGGCACCGTTCCGCCGGAGGTCTGGAAGGCCGCTTTCGCGATGCCGTTTTCCGAGTCCATCCGCCGTTGGTCCGCTCATTCCGGCACCGATCCGATGCTTACAGCCGGATTGATCCGCCAGGAGTCGGCCTTCGATCCTGAAGCCCGATCCGGGCCCGGCGCGCTCGGCTTGATGCAGTTGCTTCCGAAGACGGCGCGGCGTATGGCTCCGAAAGCGCATGTCCGCTATTCGCACGCCCAGCTTTTCGATCCTGATTACAACATTCGTCTGGGAACGGTGTATCTGGCCGGTCTCGAGGCCGATTTCGGTGGTGTCGAACCGGCGCTCGCCGCGTACAATGCGGGAGAAGATCGCGTGGCTCTCTGGACTGCCGGACAGAATTATCGCGAGCCCGCGGAATTCGTCGACTCGATTCCATTCACCGAGACGCGCGAATATGTCGAGATCGTCACGCGAAACGCCGCCATTTTTCGCATGATTTACGAGGCCGGAAATGAATCCCGCAAAGCCGCCAGCCGCCACAAACACTAAGCCTGGACTTTCCTCCAAGGCCGCGCTCTTCACCGAATCCGTAATCCGCGAAATGACGCGCCTGGCCATCAAACACAGCGCCGTGAATTTGTCGCAGGGCTTTCCCGATTTTCCCGCGCCGGCGGAAATCAAGCGCGCCGCGCAAGACGCCATCGCCGCGGACATCAATCAATATGCGATCACTTGGGGCGCGAAAAAGTTTCGCGACGCCATCGCTGCGAATTTTGAGCGCACCCAGGGCCTGGCCTTTGATCCCGAGCGCGAAATTACGGTCTGCTGCGGTTCCACCGAAGCGATGATGTCCGCCATGATGGCCATCATCAATCCCGGCGATGAAGTCGTCGTCTTCGAGCCGTTCTACGAAAATTACGGCCCCGATGCGATTCTTTCCGGCGCCACGCCGCGCTTTGTCAGCCTCCGGCCTCCCGATTGGAGTTTCGATCCGGACGAATTGGCCGCCGCATTCAGCGCCAATACCAAAGCCATCATTCTCAACACGCCGAATAATCCTACCGGCAAGGTTTTCGCTCGCGCCGAGCTCGAATGCATCCGCGATCTCTGCCAGCGCTGGAATTGCTACGCCATCACCGACGAGATTTACGAGCATATGCTGTACGACGGCGCCGAACATATTTCCATCGCCACCCTGGAAGGCATGCGCGAACGCACCATCACCATCAACGCACTCTCGAAAAGCTACGCGGTCACAGGATGGCGCGTCGGCTGGACGCTTGCGCCTCCCGACGTTTCCTCTGCCATCCGCAAGGTCCATGATTTTCTCACGGTGGGCGCGGCCGCGCCGCTGCAGGAGGCGGGCGCGATGGCGCTGCAATTTCCGCCCGAATATTACGCCAATCTGGCCAGGGATTATGCCGTGCGCCGCCAGCGTCTCCTGGGAATCCTGGAAGATTCAGGGTTCCGCTGCTTCCGCCCCCGCGGCGCTTATTACATCATGACCGACATTTCTGCCTTCGGGTTTCCCGACGATGTTTCTTTCGCGAAATATCTGGTCACAGAAATCGGCGTCGCTGCCGTTCCAGGTTCGAGTTTCTATCGCGATCCCGCCGATGGCAAAAACCATCTGCGATTTACGTTTTGTAAAACCGAGAAAACATTTCAGGCCGCCGCCGAGCGTCTTGCGCGTCTCCGCCCGGGCGCGGGCGCGCCATCATGATAAGCAACGCAGACGAACGCATTCGTCCGCAACGAATCAACCGCTCCGCTGGAAATTGCCTGCTGGAGAAAACCGCGTAAAGAAGGAAGGGCAGGGGGTTGTTTTGGGGTTTCGGGGTGGCAACCCCCTGCCTTGGATTGGTGCCTTTGTATTCTTAGACGCGGCAAACCAGAAAAAGGATTCACTCCGATTGGTATCCGGTAGTGCCCTCAGGGTCTCGGGCTGGCCGGCTGCGCGGCTGGGGTCCCCGCACCGCCTGCCGTCGGCGCGCTCTTTGCCAGCTCTTGTTTCACTTGATCTCGCAGTTGTCGCGCGCGCACGCCCGCCGCGCTATCCGGGTCCAGCCTGATGTAGGCGTCGAGATCGGCGAGCAGTGCAGGATAATTTTTCTCGCGAAGATGGACATTTGAGAGTAGCCGGTAGACAACCGGCGAATTCGGAGTAAGGGAGCGGGCTTTCTCCGCGGCGTTTTGCGCCTCGGGAGTCCGATTTTCATTGAGCAGCGCGCGTCCGAGTTCGAAGTAACCCATCCCCGAATTTGGCCTGAGTCCGATTCCCGTTCGAATCAGTTTTTCTCCGCCTGCATTGTCGTTTTTGTTGAGCAGTAGCGTGCCAAGGGCGATGTCCGCCTCGCCGAATTTATCCTGGCTCAGCGCGATCGCTTTGCGGAAGCTCGCGTCCGCATCATCCGGCTGACTCAGAGCCACATGCGCCATGCCGAGTTCATAATAGGCTTCGTAAAAGGTAGGCGCGATCGCCACCGCTTTTCGGAAGTCCTCCAGCCCATCCTTCGGGTTTTTGTCCACGTAGAGTTTTTTTCGGCCCATGGCCATCAAGGTTCGCGCCCGCTCGGGCATGGCCATTTCGTGAGTCGAGATCGTCGAAGCGGGAGCGGATGTTGCCGGCTGAGTTGGAGTGGCTTCCAGATAGATCGACATCCCGCGATCGGAATTGAAATTCAAATCCGTGTGCTCGGTGTCGGATTCGAATCCCACCGCGGAGATGCGAAGAATAAAGTTCCCGCGTTGCAGACCGCGAAAGGTAAACTCTCCGGAATCGGTCGTGGTCGCTTGCTCGAGCACGTTGCTTCCCGAATCGCAGAGTTCCACGGTAGCGTGTTCGATGGGACGGTTTGAATTTTGCGCGTAGATCGTGCCGCTCACTGTGGAGCGCGAGGCCCCTCCCGTGCCGCCGCTAATCTGCGCGCGGATTGCACCAGGAATCGCGAACGAGAAGAACAACAGGATAAGTGTGTCGCCAAGGCGGCCCATGATTGCCTCCAGCCTGCCCGATTGGCGCGATTATACCACCGTGCCAGCGGCACTGCGTTCCGCGTCCCCTCGCGCGGCCGAACGCCTTCAGACTAAATCGAACGATTGTAGATACGCGGGAACCGTAACCGGCCAGTGATACTGGCTGCTGATGGCGGCCTTCAGCGCTTCGAGCGCCACCGGCTCGCCGTGCACCAGAAAAGTTTGCCGCGGCGGAGCCTGGAAACTTGAAAGCCAGCGCAGCAATTCGCTTTTGCCCGCGTGCGCGGAGAGCTGGCCGAGAGTGACCACCTCCGCTCGCACCGGTACCTGCTCGCCGTGAATGCGCAGAAATTTCGCGCCGTCTTGCAGCGCGCGTCCGCCGGTGCCTTCGGCTTGATAGCCCACCAGCAGCACCGCGCTGCGCGAGTCTGGCAAGCGGTGCGCCAAATGATGCAGGATGCGTCCGCCGGTAGCCATGCCGCTGGCCGATACGATCACGCAGGGCGTTACCACGTCGTTAATTTTCTTCGACTCCTCCACCGAGCGTGTCATGTGCACTTCATGAACATTCAGCGGATCTCCGTGCCCGAAATTTTCCTGCCGCGTGAAGTCCACGTCATGGTCTTCGTGATGCCGCAAATAAATATCGGTCACGCTGATCGCCATGGGGCTGTCCACATACGTCGGCAGGCGCGGAATTTTCTTCTGCTCCTCCAGTTGGCGGAGGTAATACATCAGTTCCTGCGTGCGCCCCACCGCAAACGACGGAATCACCACCGCTCCGCCGCGCTTCGCCACCCGGTTGATTACCTCGGCGAGTTCATCCGCCACATTGCCCGCGGGATGGTCGCGGTCGCCATACGTGGATTCGCACAGCAGAAAATCCGCGCGCTGCGGCGGCGCGGGATCGTTGAGAATCGGCGCGTTGTAGCGGCCGACGTCGCCGGAAAAAACCACCAGAGTCTGCTTGCCGTTTTCGGTGATGGTCAGCTCGAGCCAGCTCGATCCGAGGATGTGTCCGGCATCGTGCGGACGCACCGAAAATTCCGGGCTGATCGCAAAAGGTTCCGAGCGGGGGATTTCTTTGAATTGCGTCAGCGCCGTTTGCGCTTCAGGCACCGTGTAGAGCGGCAGCGGCGGCTTATGGCTGCTGTAGTTTTTCTTCGCCGCGTACTTGGCGTCTTCTTCCTGCAGGTATGCCGAATCCGGCAGCAGCAACTGGCAGAGTTCGCGCGTGCCGCCGTTCGAGTAAATCGGCCCGCTGTATCCGGATCGCACCAGCCTCGGCAGATAGCCGGTGTGATCGATGTGCGCGTGCGTCAGCAGGACCCAATCGATCGTCGCTGGGTTCACCGGCAACTTGTCCCAATTGCGCTGCTTCAGCTCTTTCGAGCCTTCGAAGAGTCCGCAATCCACCAGCAGCTTCTTGCCCGCCGCTTCGACTAGATATTTCGATCCCGTCACCGTTCCTGCTGCGCCCAGAAAAGTTATTTTTGGCATAGGGGCGGTATTCTAGCGTGAATTTCCGCCGAATTTACGCCGAAATCTTCGCGCTTTCCGTTCGGTCTTGACCTTCCGCAAGCCGCTGCCTTAGTCTTGCGGCTCGTTAATCGGTTGGCCCTTGATCTTGTCTCGGAGCTGTTCGCGCGGAGGCCTATGAAAGCGATATTGGCGATGTTCGGCGCGGCGCTCCTGTGCGCCGCCGCTGCCGGGCAGGCCGCTCCGGTCTTTTCAATCGAGCAAAATGTGGCGAGCGATAATTTTGCGGCGCAGACATTAAAAAAAGGCGCCTGGGAATTTGGTATTCTCGCTGGTGGGGGCACCGGCCTCGGTAAATCGGACGACACGCAATTCATGCTCGCCGGAGGCCGCGTCGGCTACGTGCTCACCGGCGACCATCTGCCCGGCTGGCTTCGCGGAAATTTCCAATGGACCGTGGACCTGATGCCGATTCTGACCGTTTTCCCGCCGCAGGGCCCCATCTACGGCGGCGGTTTCAAGCCCGTCATCTGGCAGTGGAATTTCACCAGCCACAAAAAATTCGTCCCATATTTTTCCGCCGATGGCGGCATCCTCTTCAGCGCCCGCAATGTTCCTCCCGGCGACACCTCCTACGTGAATTTCATGCCAGGCGCTTCGCTCGGCGCGCACCTCTTCACCAAACGCGGCCGCGCGATATTTTTCCAAATTTCCGCCGTGCACATTTCGAGCGCCAGCCTGGGAACGCATAATCCCGGCTACAACGGCTCGTTGTTCTTTACCGCGGGATATAGCTGGTTTAAGACGCGCGGAAACTGACGCCGCCGCCGGTCTTCGCGCCCGTCCTCCGCACCCTGCGCTCGCAGAACTCACACTCCGCACCGCGTTTGTTTGACGCTCTCCGTTCGCGGATGCTATAAATGTGCAGCAGTTGCCGCGTGCCGGTGGGGCCGTGGCGCAGTTGGGAGCGCGCCTCGATGGCATC
>JBAVQT010000330.1:0-4024 GCA_049694295.1 Candidatus Acidiferrales bacterium | reverse complement strand
GAAGTGAAACTGAGGAGCGGCGTGCGCGAGATTTTGGTCAACGACGGCGGGTTCTCCGGCGCGGTATTGGAAGACGGCAACAGGATTGAGGCGGACGCGTGTGTGGCCGCGGTTCCTCACGACGTTTTGTTGGAAATGACGCCTGCTGCCATGTCCGCTGCGGGAGGGCCGCTCGCGGAGTTGCACAGGATCAAGACCTCGCCGATTACGGGAGTGCATTTGTGGTTCGATCGCCCGGTGATGACCGAGCCGTTCATCACGCTGCTCGATCACACCACGCAATGGGTGTTTAACAAAACTCTGCTCTCGTCCGCTTCGGGCGGCCGCAACGGGACTGGCCCGGCGAGCGAAGCAACCGGGCAGTACCTGCAACTGGTGATTAGCGCGTCTTACGAACTGGTGACGCGCTCGCGGCAGGAGATCATTGAACTCTGTCTGCGGGAATTGGCCGATGTGCTGCCAGCCACGCGCGACGCGAAGCTGATCAAGGGGACGGTAATCAAGGAAATACACGCTACATTTTCGCCGGCGCCGGGAGTGGATCGTTTTCGGCCCGCGCAGGAAATCGGCGTGAAGAATTTGGCGCTGGCGGGCGATTGGACGCGAACAGGCTGGCCCTCGACGATGGAGGGCGCGGTTCGCAGCGGTTATCTCGCAGCGGAAGCTCTGCTGGCATCGCTGGGGAGGCCGCAGAAATTCCTGCAACCAGATATGCCGTTGGAGGGTTTTTGCAGGATGTGGGCGCAACGATCCGCGAAAGCGCGCTAGGCGGGTTTCACGGCGCTGGAGTGGTGATTGGCATTTGAGACGCAGTGGGGAAAAGGCCATTGACGCCCTATATTTCAGGGTATGATGAGTTCATCCCCCAGGAGGAATCCATGGAGCGGAAGTATGGGCAGCGCGGCTACCAAGACCGCGATGCCCGCGATAAGAAGCGAGAGCGTGGCGATCGCCCGGCGGGCGAGCCTCGGCCGAAGCAGCAAGATTTGCTCGGGCCGCGGACGCCTCGGATGGTCGGAACGGTGATGCGCGCTCGCTGCTCGAGTTGTGGCGCGGTGTTGGCGCCGGGATTCGATCAGAATAGCGCGTGTCCTCGTTGCGCGTTCGAACTGCACAGCTGCAAGCAATGCGTGCATTTCGATACGGGCAAGCAGTTCGAGTGCACGCAGCCGATTCCCGAGCGCATCGCGAAGAAAGACGCGAAGAACGATTGCACGTTTTTTGAATTTCGGATGACGGTGGAAAAGGACACTTCTCCGGTGACCTACGCCACTGCGACGCCCACACCGGTCGCGCAGAGCCCGTCCCGTCCGAACGACGCGCGCAAAGCCTTCGAAGATCTCTTCAAGAAGTAACCCACGCGAAAGTCTCTTTTTCGAAACGACCTGTGAATGCGCCGAGGTGTGTTCGCTCTCTGCGGCAATGTTTGCGGCTGCGTCTAGCGAGGCTCAAAAGGAAAGAGCGCCGGTTCGCTCGAGGGTTGGTCGGCGATGGCCTCGAGCTGCGGGTAGTGGTGGCGAAGCGGTTCGGGAACTTTTACCTTGCCGCCGGTCAGCAGGTGGATGAGCTCCAGCGCGTTGACGATTCCTTTTCCTTCGAAATGATTGTTGGTGACCACGAAAGTCTTTTTGGCATGTTCGGCAATGTGACGAACGCGCTGAGCCCACGGTTCCAGCTCGCTTTCCGAATATAAATAGTTGTAGCGCTCGGCGGGGGGTGTCGTCGGATCATCGCTGAACCATGTGTCGTAGCGGCGGCCGTGCAGGCGGACGTAACCGACCGGGGAGGTGGCCCGCTCGCTGGGCTTCACCGCGCGGCCGATGAGCGGCTGGTCAATGTTGCAGAAACCGACTCCTCGTTTCTCGAGCAGCTCGAAAAATTTTGGCTCGGACCACGAAGCGTGGCGCACCTCGACCACCAGCGGATAGCGGCCGAAAGCGTCAAGGATTTTCTGGAGCCGCGCGAGATTTTCCGGTGTGCGGTGAAATGAAAAAGGGAACTGCAGCAGCATCGCGCCCAGGCGTCCCGCGGATTGCAGGATGTCGAAGCCCTCGCGGACGATGGCTTCGTCGCCGAGGCTAGCGCCGCTCTCGTGCGTGAATTTTTGCCACAGCTTGGCGGTGAAAAGAAAGCGCGGGTTCGCAGCCACTCGCGCGAGCCACTGCTCGGCGTGGGCCGGACGCATCGGATGGTAGAAGGAAGTGTTGATCTCGATGGTGTCGAAAAACTGCGCGAGGTAGGTGGCCTGGTGAAATCCACGGGGACGCGGCGCCGGATAGACGATGCCGTTCCAATCGGCGTAAGACCATCCGGCAGGGCCGACGAGTATGCGAGCGAGTTGCTCGGGGTGGGCGCTGGGTTTCTTTGGTCGAGTGAGCATCGTCTGGAACCGCATCAAGCGGCCATTGCAGACTATGACGCCGGTTCGCGCGAAGTCAATTCGCGCGCATACGCTTGGATGGATGCCTTCATGCGAGGGAATGGCTCGTTTGCATTGGTTGGCGCGAAGGTTGCGCTGTGCGGAACGCGGCGCTATCCTGAAAGTGCCTCAACGCCAATGACCCTCCCTTTGGCAGACCAATTCGACGCAGGGGGCCCTCATGAAAATTTCTTACAGCCACGTGCACGGCGATTTCCGCGAATATATTGAAGAAGAAGCGAGGCATCATATCGAGAAACTCAACCGGATTCTGAAGCGATACTCGCCCGATCTGGTTCAACTCCACGGCGTCCTCGAGAAACAAGCGCGGCGCAATGAATTCAGCTTTTCGCTGAATTTGACGCTGCCCACCGGCATTCTGCATGCCACCGGAGTCGGGAGCGATGTGCGCGCCAGCGTCAAGGAGGCGTTCGCCGACGTGGAACACCAGGTGAAGAAGCACCAGGAAAAACTTCGCAAGGACTACGTCTGGAAACGCAAGCGGGGCCGCCCGGCGCCCCAATTGACCGAAGTCGCATCGACGGATTGAGTGGTTGCCGTCCGGCGGCTCGCTGAGGACGGTTCGAGCGGACCAGCAGTGAGCCGACCGGTCAGCGTTGGCCGATCGATTTCAAGCATCTTTGCGCCGCGAGCGCCATCCGTGGTCTGGCTTGCGTTCGGCGCCGACCAATCGCCCCAGCAAATCCGCATTGCTCCGGCCTCGTGCGCACGCTAGAATCATGTGACCGTGGGTGTTGCATGCGCGCTGCTCGTGTCAGCAGGAACTGCGCGCGATCTCGCCGTTTGCATCCGTTTAGGGGCGTAGCTCAGTGGTAGAGCAGCGGCCTTTTAAGCCGAAGGTCGTGGGTTCGATCCCCACCGCCCCTACCAATCCTTCTCCTTGAAAACACGCGAGTTCTGGCGGCGGGTTTCGCCGTGTACCCGGCGTGTACCTCTTTAATCAGCGGATCGTTGCTCCAAGCCGCTCGGAGATCGGCTTCGATCTGCTCTTGGCGAGATCGCGTCCACGGCGCGTAGTGGCGCTCCGTAATCCGAATGCTGCTGTGTCCGAGAAGGATCGAAACTCTATCGAGAGGGACACCTGCGAGAAGCAATTCGACGGCGAACGTATCGCGGAAGCGGTGCGGATGGCCGGTGGGAACCTTTGCGAATTCGAAGAGGCGCTGCAAACGGCGCTGCCATTTTCCCTTTGCGCTTCTCACGGTGGATACGCCTGTCCAGAAGAAATATCGCTCGCTTGAACGCGGGGCTGCTTCCAAGGTCTCAACAACGGCGTCGGGCAGGACGCAATAGACGGGCACACCAGTTTTCTCCGTATGAAGGAGCAGCTTGTTTCCATTGAGGCGGCTCACTTCAAGCTGAGTTGCATCCCCAATTCGCATCCCCGAGTAGCGGAGCAAGAGAACAAAGGCCCTCAGGCGCTGCGCATTGCGAATGCCGGCGCTCTTGCCATAAGGCCCAAGAGCCGCAATGATCCGAGTCATCTCTTCTCGCGTAAAAGGCATTGTTGGCTTGCTTGGAACCTTCGGTGCCTTCAGCTCAAGGGCGGGATTATCGCCAATCCATTTTCTCTTTTCAGCAAAG
>JBAVQT010000329.1:0-2689 GCA_049694295.1 Candidatus Acidiferrales bacterium | reverse complement strand
CCTTCGGTGCTGCGGCGCTGCGCTAAATAAATTTCCAATGGGTTGAGAAAAGGAAGGCGAAGGCTCGATCTGGTGAGGCGCGCGAGCGGAGCGCGCTGCGCGCGACGTTCGTTTGTTTCGAGCGCTGCGTACGGTGTGAAGTTGGCTTGCGGCGCAGCAGGTGCGATGGATTGAATCGTGGCGCGGGCGGACGATTATCTGGGATGAGGGCGGCGTATTTGCGGCGGTGAAGGCGCAGGCATTTCAAATTGCAGATTTGAACTTTCAGAGAAGGCACAACGACTGCGACAGCTCGCTCTGATGAAGCGCGCGAGCGGGAGCGCTACGCGCTACGATTTTCTTTCAACGCTGCCGGCGGCGTGAGGCTGCCTTGCGGAGCGATTGCCGCGGTGGGTTGAGTTGTGACGCGGGCCGCTCGATCGTCTGGAGTGGGTGCGCCGTATTTGTGACGCCGGATGCGCGGACCGGCATTTCAAATTTGAGATTTGACATTTCAGAGAGAGCACACCAACTGCAAGAACCTCAAGTTTGGGGTTTGAAATTGTAGACACGGCACAGCGACGGCGAAGGCTCGCTCTGGTGAGGCGCGCGAGCGGAGTGCGCTGCGCGCGACTGCTTTTTCAACGCCAACGGCGGCTGCGGTCGACTTGCGGCGCTGCTGCTGCGTGGTGTTGTGCTGGGTGCGGGTACTTGTTGCACGATCATCTGGGATACGGACGGCGCGGTTGCGACGCTGCGAGGCGGGCAAGTAATTCAAATTTGAGATTTGAAAGCTCGGAGATAGGACACCAACTGCAAGAATTTCAATTTTGAGAGATGAAATTGTAGACACTGCTCCGCAATGCGTGAGTTCGCGTCGCGCGCGTGCGGGACTCCGCAGCGAGCAAGTACTTATGAGGTCGGGTTGGCAGATTCGGAGGATACCCGACAAAAGCAAAGGCTCGCTGGGCTTCGCGGTCTTGACCGGGACGCAAACGGCGGGGACGCGCGCGACGGAATGTGCTGCGGGCGACGGTTGCTCTTTTTTCGAGCGCTGCGTACGGCGTGAAGTTGGCTTGCGGCGCTGTTGCTGTGTGGTGGTGGGCTGGGTGCGGGCACTTGTTGCGCGATCATCTGGGACGCGGGGGGCGCCGGCGGGTGGGCGCGGGATTGGCTGGCGGACAGGGCGCTACAGTTCGACGAGGTGATGGCGAATGGCGAAGCGGACCAGTTCGCTGAAGCTGGTGAAATTCATTTTGTGCATGATGTGATTGCGATGGCTTTCGACGGTGCGGGTGGAGACTTTGAGCATGGCGGCGACTTCCTTATTGCTCTTACCGCTGGCGAGGTAGTGAACGATTTCGAGTTCGCGGGGCGTGAGAGGCGCGCCGGGAATGGGGCCGGGCTCGCCCTCGCCCGGCTCACGGAGAAAACGCTCGGCCATGGAATCGGCGAGTTGAGCGGTGAAGAAAGTGCCGTGGTGGCGGATGCGTTCGATGGCGGCGACCAATTCGGTGTCGGCGTCGGATTTGAGGATGTAGCCGCGAGCGCCGGAGCGGAGAGCGTCGCGAGCAATCTCATCGGCGAAGTGCATGGTGAGGACGAGGATGTCAGTCTCGGGGACTTCCGCGCGAATTTTCTGGGAGGCTGCGAGGCCATCCATTTCGGGCATGGTGAGATCGAGGATGACGAGATCGGGCTTGCCTCGCTTTACGAGCTCAATGGCTTCGGCGCCGGTGGAGGCTTCGGCCCAGACTTCGAGACCTGGCTGGTTGGCGAGCAGGGAGCGGAGGCCGCGGCGAACGACGGGATGATCGTCAACGATGAGGATTCGATAGGACTTTGCGAGCGGAGGAGGATCCTTGGTCATGAGCGGCAACTCCGATTCAGCGTTTCTCCTGGCAAGCATAAGACCGCCCGGGCCGCTTGAGAGTGGCGGATAGATTCCGGCGACCGCGATACGCGAATCGCTCGGGGAGACATTATGGAGAGGAGGGAAGGGGCGGCGGCCACAGAGTTAGTCTTGCTCGGAATACCGCGCAGAGGGCTAGGGGAGCGGTGAAGGGGCTTCTGGAGGGGGTGCGGGGGCCGCATTTTATGCGCGAGTCCTTTCAGACGCCGGAAGCGCGACGCTCGGAAATGGGGAGGAATACGCGAATCACGGTTCCTTTCCCTGGGGCGCTGGAGATTTCGGCCGAGCCCTTCAATTGTTTGACGCGCTCACGAAGACCTGCGAGGCCAACGCCGAGGGGTGCGGGGCCGGCGGTGGCGGCGGAGGGCAGAGCCATGCCGCGGCCATGATCCTCGATTTCGACGCAGAGGCGATTTTGTTGCAAGGCGAGGCGGATCGCAGCGGTGGCGCTGCCGGAATGGCGGTGGACGTTGGTGAGAGCTTCCTGGACGATGCGGAAGACGGTGGTCTCGATCTCCTGGGAGAAGCGAGGAAAGTCTTCGGCGACGTCAATTGAGACGTGCACGCCGCTGCGCCTGGAAAATCCGTCAGCGTACCAGCGGAGGGCCGAGCCGAGGCCGGCGCGATCGAGAGTGGGCGGGTGCATGAGGTAAGAGACGGTGCGGATCTCGCGGATAGTGTCATCGGCGAGAATTCTGGCGGAACGAAGCAGGGCGTGGACCGTGTCGTCGCGGCCGGGCAGAGACTCGGAAATGCGGGCCAGGGTCATCTTGAGGGCAGCAGCGCTCTGGGCGGCGG
>JBAVQT010000328.1:0-2301 GCA_049694295.1 Candidatus Acidiferrales bacterium | reverse complement strand
AACCAGCGCCGCGGCATCGGTGAATCTGAAATGGAGATTGAACTGCAGCCGATACGTGGCTGTTGGAATCCGCATCATCCTCACACGGTGTAAATCGAAATCCCGCGGCGCGCTAAGGAGCCGAGGCCGCCAGACGGTATACCGCCAACGACATCGCCGGGATTTCGAGCAGCGTTTTCCTACCACCGCGAATTTCCCCGCCATCGCCGCCAGCAAACTCGCTGCCGGCCGGTAACGATGAATCCAAACAGATTCGCCAGATGCCCGGATCGAGCGAGCAGATCGGAAACGCCGCGGAGCGGCCGCAATTGAAAAGCACCAGGACTTGATCGTCGGCAACGCGCCGCTTCATCCACAAGCCGCATGGTTCAAAGGTACCCACCTCGGTTCCCCACCTACTTAGGTTTCCAAGCGCGGGAACAGTTTTGCGAAGGTGGAGAAGCGAGCGATGAAAGGCGAATATTTCGCTGCAGGGCGCGGCCTGGCGCCGCCGCCAATCGAGCTTGCTGCGCCGAAATGTTTCTTCCGACTGCGGATCCGAAAGCTCCTGGGATGAGCCGGCTTGCGAAAACTCTTTCAAGCGGCCTTCGCGAACGTTGCGAATCAGGTCCGGATCGCCATGACTCACGAAATATAGAAACGGCGAAGTCTCCGCATATTCCTCTCCCATGAAAAGCAACGGGATGCCGGGAGCAAGCGTCACCAGACCCGCAATCAACTTGAGCCAATCGAAATCGAGAAGCTGCGAGAGGCGCTCGCCCGCGGCGCGATTTCCGATCTGGTCGTGATTTTGCGCGAACACCACAAAACGGTCGCCTAGCAAATCGGCGGAGGAGTTGCCCTGGCGCCGGCGGCGAAATTTTGAATATTGTCCGGAATATACGAAGCCCTGCGAGTACGCTTTGGCGACGTCTGCGATTCCTCCGTCGAAATCCGCGTAATAACCGGATCGCTCACGGGTGGCCAACGCATGCACGGCGTGGTGGAAATCGTCATTCCAGACGGCGTCGAGGTCCAGGCCGCCGTCATCGCTCGAGCGAACCAAGCGAGCGTCGTTTCGATCGGATTCGGCCACTACGTGAATGTGCCGGCCGAGTTCGGCCGCCAGGGAATGAACCTGGCCGGCAAGCTCCTCGATAAACGGGACCGCTGAGACATCCACGATTTCGTGGACGGCATCGAGCCGCAGCAGATCGATGTGAAATTCGCGAATCCAGCAAGCGGCGTTCTCGAAAAAAAAGCGCCGGACATGATCGCTGCAGGGTCCGTCGAAATTCAGGGCCGCGCCCCAGGGAGTGTGATAGCGATTGGTGAAGTAAGGACCGAAATCGGCAAGGTAATTGCCCTCGGGGCCGAAGTGGTTGTAGACAACATCGAGCGCGACGCCGAGGCCTTCCGCGTGGCAGGCGTTTACCAAGCGTTTCAGGGCCTCGGGACCGCCGTAGGAATTCTGAACCGCAAAAGGAAAGGCTCCGTCGTAGCCCCAGTTGCGCTCGCCCGGGAATTGCGCCACGGGCATGAGTTCCAACATGGTGATCCCCAGATGCTTGAGTTCGCCAATGCGCGGAATGATGGCATCCAGCGTGCCTTCCGGCGTGAATGCGCCGACGTGCAGTTCATACAGCACGACGTCATCGAGAGGCGTTCCCTTCCAGCCCGCGTCCGACCACGCAAAACTCTCCGCATTCAGCACTTGCGACGGGCCGTGCACACCGGATGGTTGGAAGCGCGAAGCGGGATCGGGACGGAGTTTTTCGCCATCAAGCCGGTAGAAATAATTTGTGCCGGCGGGCACGCCGGGGCGCACAAGATGAAAATAACCGTCGTCGAGTTGTTCCATGGCTGCGACGCTGCTCACACGCTCCTCGAGCTGCAAGTCAACGCGGCGCGCAACTGGCGCCCAAACCAGGAACGAACAATCGCCGTGCGCCGATTGCCGGGCGCCAAGAGGGACGGCCAAGGCCGCGTTTGTCATCAAATCTCCCAGCGCCACGCCGCTCATGCTTCTAAACCAAACGGCGGAAGTGCTGAATAAAGATGAGGACGGCATTTGCGAGCACCAACCAGCTAGAAACTTTCAATTGATTGATCATGGCTGGGCCTCCCTTTTCGTTCCGTTGCCTCTCCATCGCCCGCGGCTATCGCAAGTGCGCGATAGATCGCGCAATGCATGATATTTAGAGGCGGCGTCAATCAAGTCGCGGGCGCGATTCTCATTATTTTCTCGCGTCTCCGGATATTTTTTTTCAACGCGCATAACGCGCAGATCCTGGCGTTTGGTAGGCGGGACTACAGTAAGCC
>JBAVQT010000327.1:0-1671 GCA_049694295.1 Candidatus Acidiferrales bacterium | reverse complement strand
CTGTTACTCTGGGCTCGCGTTCCTAAATGACTCGCCGATTCTCACGCCGCGATTTCCTCTCCAGCATGGCAACCCTTGGCGTCGCTGCCCCTATCTTTGACGTTCGCAGCCCGCGCGGGCTCGATTTCACGCTGCAGAACTCTCCCACGCCGCAGAAATACCTGATTGAAACCATGCCTGGCGGCGTCGCTCTCTTCGACTACAACAACGATGGCTTGCTCGACATCTTCATGGTCAATGGCGGCTTGCTTTCCAATCCCATGCGCCCCCCCGAAAAATTCGACCGCGCCGACCCGCGCTACTGGAATCGCCTGTTCCGCCAAAATCCAGATGGCAGCTTCACTGACGTGACCGAGCAGGCCGGCCTCTCCAGCGCCGGCGCGGGCAATTACGGAATGGGCGTTGCTGTCGGCGATTACGACAACGATGGTTATTCGGATCTCTACATCACGAATTACGGACAGAACGCGCTCTACCACAACAACGGTGACGGCACTTTCACCGATGTCACCGCAAAGGCGGGCGTAACCGGCGGCGGATGGTCCTGCTCCGCTGGCTTTTTCGACAGCGACAACAACGGCCACCTCGATCTTTTCGTCACCCGCTACATGCAGTGGGACACCCAGCACAGCAAAATTTGCGGCGGCGAGTGGCAGACGTATTGCCCTCCCGCGGAATTTCCGGCCACCACCAATCTTTTCTATCGCAATCGCGGCGACGGCACCTTCGAGGACGCCAGCAAATCCTCTGGAATTTCCGCATTGAAGGGCCGCGCTCTCGGCGTCTGTTTTGCCGACTACGATGACGACGGTTTTACTGACATTTTTGTTTCCAATGACGGCATGCGCCAATTCCTGTTTCACAACAATGGAAACGGAAGTTTCACCGAAGTGGGACTCGAATCCGGCGCTTCGCTCACGGCCGATGGCAAGCCGATTTCCGGCATGGGCGTCGTGTTTCAGGATTACGACAACGATGGCCGCCCCGACATCATTGTCACCGTGCTGCCGCGCGAAATTTACGCGCTCTTTCATAACGACGGCAACGGTCTCTTCAGTTATCGCAGTCTGCAAACCGGGCTTGGAACTTTGACGGCCGCAAAATCAGGCTGGGGAGTTGGTCTCGAGGATTTCGATAACGATGGATGGAAAGACCTTTTCGTCGCGCAGAGCCACGTGCTCGACAATGTCGAACAGATCGATCCCATGCTGCATTACAAAGATCAGCCGCTGCTGGCGCTTAATCGCAACGGACGCTTCGAGCGCGTCGATTTGTCTTTTCTTCCGGCCGTCGCCGGACGCGGAGCCGCGTTCGGCGATCTAAACAACGACGGTTGGATGGACGTGGTGCTCACCGATCTCGGCGGCCAGCCCATGGTGTTCTATAATCACGGCGGCGCGGGACACTGGCTTTCGATCGCGCTGCAGGGCACGCGCAGCAATCGCGATGGCTACGGCGCCCGCGTGCGCGTCAACGGGCAAACGCGATTCGCCACTTCTTCCGGCAGCTATCTTTCGGCGAGCGACAGGCGATTGCATTTCGGGCTGGGCGCAGCCGAGACGGCAACGGTCGAAATCAAATGGCCCTCCGGCGCGTTGCAGACGCTCTTAAACGTCCGCGCCGATCGGTTTTTGCAAGTGCGTGAGCAAGCGGACCAAGAGTTGCCGGAAG
>JBAVQT010000326.1:0-4264 GCA_049694295.1 Candidatus Acidiferrales bacterium | reverse complement strand
GCATTGGCCCGTGCGCGCGTCAAAACGCCATCCGTGATACGCGCATTCCACCGTGGCGCCGTCGAATTGGCCGAACGAAAGCGGAAATGCGCGGTGCGGACACACATCGCGCAACGCAAATGGTTTTCCGGCCAGATCGCGCCCCAGCACCAGCGGCACTTCCAGCAACATGGCGCGCGCCAGCTTGCGCCCGTGCACCTGCTCGCTGCGCAGCGCGGGATACCAGAATTCCCACAGAAACTCGCCGCCCGCGCGCCCCGGTCCGAGTGCAGAAGTTTCGCTCATGAGCGGGCAGTATCGTAATACGCCTCGCCGCCCGCGCAAAGCGGCGTGACATGCTCGTCGCCGAACAATTCGCCCCGCGGCGCCGCCTCCGCGTTTGACACGCAGAGGAAATAGTCGCTATCCTAACCACTGGTACCGCGAGATGTTTTCACCTTTTTATTAGCGAGTCCTTCCCGCCCGCGCTCGGGCGCCGTGTTCGCCGCGTTCCGTTCCCGTTCAATATTTCCGATTTCATCTTTTGCGCTCTGTGAGGCATCGCCATGGCTGATATGTCGCTGTTCAAAAAACTCGACCAGATCGAGACGCGCTACGAGGATTTGACCGCCCAGCTCTCCTCCGCCGAGGTCCTCGCCGATTCTTCTCGTTACCAGAAACTCGCGAAGACCCATTCGGACCTGGCCGACATGGTCGCCAAATACCGCGAGTGGAAGGAAATCGCCAAGGGACTCGAAGGCGCCCGGCAGATGTTGGTGGAGACGGACGACGCCGAGATGAAGCAGATGGCGCACGACGAAGAGCGCGAGCTGCTGACGCGCCGTGAAAACGTCGAGCGCGAACTGAAGCTGTTGCTGCTGCCCAAGGATCCCAACGACGATAAGAACGTGCTGGTGGAAATCCGCGCAGGTACGGGCGGCGATGAAGCGTCGTTATTCGCCGGCGAGCTATTCCGCATGTATTCGCGCTACGCGGAAACTCAGGGCTGGCGCGTGGAGGTGCTGGAAAGCTCGGACTCCTCGATCGGCGGCACCAAGGGCATCGTCGCGGCCATTCAGGGCAAGAAAGTTTATTCGAAATTGAAATACGAAAGCGGCGTCCATCGCGTGCAGCGCGTCCCGGCCACCGAGCAGCAGGGCCGCATTCACACCTCGGCGGCCACGGTCGCTGTCCTGCCCGAAGCGGACGACATTGATATCAAGATCGAAGCGAAAGACTTGCGCGTGGACACCTTCTGCTCCTCGGGCCCCGGCGGCCAATCCGTGAACACCACCTATTCCGCCGTGCGCATCACCCATATTCCCAGCGGCCTCGTCGTGTCGCAGCAGGACGAGAAATCGCAGATCAAGAATCGCGCCAAGGCCATGCGCGTGCTCCGCGCTCGTCTCTATGAAATGGAGCAAGCCAAGCAGCACGAAGCCATCGCTGCCGAGCGCCGCGGGCAAATCAAGACCGGCGACCGCTCCGAAAAAATTCGCACCTACAATTTCCCGCAGAATCGTGTCACCGACCATCGCATCGGCCTCACCCTCCACCAGCTCACCGACGTGATGGACGGCAAGCTCGGACCAATCGTGGACGCGCTGGTCACGCACTTCGAATCCGCGCGCCTCAATCAGGAACTCGTTGACGCTTGACGCATCGCGCGAGATCCGGCGAGCCAGTCCGAAAATGATTTCGCCAAAGCAGGCGCCGTGAACGTTTCCTTCGACATTCGATCGGCATTGAAAGAGGCCATCGCACGGCTGCGTCGGGCGCGCGTTCCCTCGGACACCCTTGCGGCCGAGCTGCTGCTGATGCACGCAATCGGGCGCGACCGCGCCTGGATTTACACTTATCCCGAAGCAGAACTAGAGTTCAGCGAAGCTGAAAAATATTTCGCGCTGATCGCGCGTCGCGTGGCCGGCGAGCCGGTGCAATACATCACCGGCAAACAGGAATTCTGGGGCCTTGAATTTGAAGTTACGCCCGACGTGCTCATCCCGCGCCCGGAAACCGAACACGTGATGGAGGTCGCGCTCGAGCGCCTGGGCTCGCGCGGACTGAAGATTGACATGGCGACGGGCGCACCCAGCCCCCCGCTGCGCATTGCGGACGTTGGCACTGGATCGGGCTGTCTCGCGGTGGCGTTGGCCTGGGAGCTGCCGCACGCACAGGTCATCGCGACGGATATTTCAGCGGCGGCTCTCGCAATAGCCGCTCGCAATGCCGCGCGGCACGGAGTCACCGAGCGCGTCGCAGTTTTGCAGGCCGATCTGTTCGAGCCTGTGGCGGAAGACTCCCGCACCGCTCATCTCGCGCCCGCGCAATTCGATCTCGTCGTCAGCAATCCGCCCTATGTCGCCGCAAACGAAAAGCGGCAGCTGCAGCGCGAAGTCCGCGATCATGAACCGGCGCTTGCGCTTTTCGGCGGAGCCACCGGCGCGGAATTTTATCCCCGATTGTTCGCGCAGGCCGCTGCGCGCTTGCGCGAGCACGGTATTCTGGTGGTCGAGCTCGGCCACGATTCGCTCGGCGCGGTTAATAAAGTGCTCCGCGCCCAGCCGGAGTGGGACGATGCGCGCGTGGTCAACGATCTCGCCGGCATTCCGCGCGTGCTCTCCGCGGTACGCCACGGCTAAAGTGCGAGACGGATTCGCGCCGCCAGGAACGATGTATAGTTAGCGGCGAGGCTTGATGCCCAAGCTGGCCCAGTATCGCGCAAAGCATGACGCCGCTCCGATGGCGGCCCCCCACCTTGCGGAAACCTCCGCCGCGATTCTGCATATTGATATGGATGCGTTCTTCGTCTCCGTCGAACTGCTGGCGCGCCCGGAGCTGCGCGGCAAGGCTGTGGTGGTCGGCGGCCAGCGCGATCGGCGCGGCGTGGTCACTTCGGCGAGCTATGAAGCGCGCAAATTTGGCGTGCATTCCGCGATGCCGCTGCGCACGGCGGGGAAATTGTGCCCGCACGCCGTATTTCTCGATAACCATCACGAGCTCTATTCGCAGTGGAGCGATCGCGTAGCCGCTCTCCTCGAGCGGTTCTCCCCCGTCGTCGAGATGGCTTCGATCGATGAAGCGTATCTCGATCTTGCCGGCACGGAGCGTCTTCACGGCCCGCCGCTCGCTGCCGCGCACAAATTATTGCGAGAGATCACGCGCACCACGAATCTGCCGTGCTCGGGCGGGCTGGGAGCCACGCGCCTGGTCGCCAAAGTTGCCAGCGATCAGGCTAAGCCGCGCGGACTGGTGTGGGTTCCAGCAGGAAGCGAGGCTTCATTTCTCGCGCCGCTTGCCGTCCGGCGCATTCCCGGCATCGGGCGCGTCACCGAAGCGGCTCTCGAGCGGTTGGGCATTAAGACGGTTGCGCAACTCCAGCAGCCCACTCTCGAGCGGCTCGAAGAAGATTTCGGCCGTTGGGGCACGGCTCTTTACCGCAAGGCGCGCGGCGTGGACTCCTTCGAATTCTTCGTCGACGCCGAGCCCAAATCCATTTCGCATAATCGTACCTTTGGCGACGACACCACCGACTGCGAAATGCTCGACGGCACGCTCAGCTATCTTTGCCAGAAAGCCGTGAAGCGGCTGCGCGACGCCAGCCTGCATGCGCGCTGCGTCACGCTCACCGTTCGCTTTGCGGATTTTAAGACCATCACCCGCAGCCACACGCTGCCCGAGCCTTCCGATATTGACGCGGCTTTCCTGGGCGCGATTCGCGAGCTCTTCCTGCACGCCTGGAACGGCCGCGCCAAGCTGCGATTGGTCGGCGTGGCGCTCACCTCTTTTTCCGGAGGGCCCGAGCAGCTCGACTTGCTCGATCCCGAACGCCGCGAAAAACTCGAAAGGCTCGCCCGTGCCACCGACCGCTTGCGCGACCGCTTCGGCTTCTCGAAATTGCAGTTCGGCGGCTCGCTAACCGCCCGCCCCGACCGCGACTAGAACCTCTCTCCTAATTGGTTTTTAGAGGGTCGGAGCTTCAGCTCCGACAAAATCCCATCGCGCGCCAGCGCGTTCCACTCGCGCTCCTCATCCGGGCGAGCTTTCGATTCGGCTCGCGCCCGCGTTCGTGGCATTGCAGAGATCTCGATCTTCCGCACTGTCACCGTCCAGGTCCACACCGAAAAGTTCCGGCCATACCGGGCACGCCGTCAAGTGGCTTCACTTCTGCGTTTCCGAATGGCGTCCCGTTTCCCGTCCTGCTCTATAATCGCCCCATGCAAGCGCGCGACCTAGCCGTCTCCATTTGCAGCAGACTGCGAGCCGAGGGGCATCAGGCTTACCT